>JBBPZF010000836.1:0-4410 GCA_038199105.1 Chitinophagales bacterium
GAGATACCAATAATAAAAAGCCAAGGCTTGCAGTGATTGAGAAAGAGAGCAGCCTGTTCTTTAACATACGCAGCCAGCCCCTTCCTTTCTTTACTTTTAAATTCCATATTAAATTGAGAGAGCTTTGCATTTCGCTAAATACGCTCGTGGCTGCAATGATCAACATAACGAAGCCAAAAATTGCTGCAAAATTTTGACCGCTTACCGAAGCGTTTTTTATAATTTCCTGAATTTGCAATGCCGCCTGTTTACCAACGAGCCCATTGAGTTGGTGAGAAAGAGTTCCATTAATTGCTTCACGTGCCCAAAATAAATTTGCAAAGAAAATTACCACAAGCATCATCGGGCCGATTCCAAAAATAGTGTAATAGGCGAGAGAGGCACTGAGTTTTAATACGTGGTGTTTTGAAAATCCTGCTGCTGCATCCTTTATTATTTGCCAAAACCCCTTCAGGTTAAAGTCGCTCATAATTTTTTTGTTTGTACCTATTGAATATTTGCCTCCATACAATTTATAAAAAAAACAACAAGTAAGTTTTCTTATTGATGGGCAAGTTAACGTGAATAATGCGTGCAAAGTTTTGATCAATATTTAATCAAGTACTTAAACGTTATCCATACTCTTCAATAGTTGTTTAACATCCCCTTTACAGTTTTCCTCAGATTTGCTACATATCCCGTTTTCATATTTGCTATATCAATAATTATACTTAATTAAAAAAAATAAAGACATGACATTTAAAAAATTTATAGCTGTCTTTCTTATAAGCGCAGCTTCTTTTACCGGCGGTGCCTGGGTGTATGGAAAATATACTCACCAGGATTTGCTTGCCGCCAACATTCCCGTTGCTTCTTCTGTGTTTAAAACAGCTAAATATTCGGAAGGCGAAGTGGTAACACCCATGACTGATTTTGAAAATGCCGCTGCCAAAGCTTCACCGGCTGTGGTACATATCAAAGTACTTAAAAGAGGCGGTAACCAAACTGATTTTTTTGGTGGCATGGCTAATAACGGTGGCGGCGATCCAAGCGAAGCACAGCAAGTGGCTTCAGGTTCTGGCGTGATTATAAGTCCTAACGGATATGTGGCAACGAATAACCACGTGGTTGAAAATGCTGATGAATTATTGGTAACCTTAAACGATAAGAAGGATTATAAGGCTACAGTTATCGGCACTGACCCAAGCACCGATTTAGCTGTCATTAAAATTGAAGGAGCTAAATTTCCTTATCTCAATTTTGCTAATTCAGACAATGTACGTGTTGGCCAGTTTATATTGGCAATTGGTTATCCCCTAAATCTTGAAACGACAGTTACTTCGGGCATTGTGAGCGCCAAGTCAAGAAACATTGGTATTAATAACCGCAGTAGCGATTCACCTATTGAATCATTTATCCAGACAGATGCAGCCGTTAATCCGGGGAACAGCGGAGGTGCGCTCGTAAATACGGATGGTGACCTGATAGGTATTAACAGTGCTATCGCTTCTCCTACGGGTTCTTATGCCGGCTATTCTTACGCGATTCCTTCTAACCTTGTACACAGGGTGGTGGGCGATATAATAAAATATGGCAGCGCTAAGAGAGGTTACTTAGGTGTGATGTTTGGCAGCGACCAAATGAGTGATGCAATTCGTAAGAAGAATAATATACCAGATGGTGATGGCGTGTATGTTATGGATGTAGCAAGAGGTAGCGCGGCAGACCAGGCTGGCATACAAAAAGGTGATTTTATTACTAAAATAAATGGAACAACTATCAATACCGGTACAGAGATGGTAGAAAAGATTTCAGCATTGCGGCCCGGAGATAAAATTGATTTAACGTACATGCATAACGACTCAGAAAATACCGCCTCCGCTGCATTACAGGGCGCTGCGGGAAACTATCAGCAAGATACAAATCCACAAGGAAATTATCAGCAAGACCCAAATCAGTAAAAAATGTAAAAAATGATAATTCACTTTGGAAACTTAAACAGTGTAAAAGAATTGTGATGAGAATAGCTCAATCCTGTTTCTAAAAATGAAGAATTGTGCAAGTCAAAATAAATCCTGTGAAACACCTACCCGTCTTTTTATAAGGCGGGTTTTTTTTGCCTGCTATTAAGCGCGGGAAATATTGCTGTAGGGGCAAAACAAAAAGACTGTAAATTTTCAATTATTCTTTAGCCATAAATACTTCCTGCTATTTCTTATATTCATTACAAATAACCCGAATCTTTTACGATGAAAATTTTAATAATTGAAGATGAAAAAGCGCTGCAGGAATCTATAGTGAAATACCTGGAGCACCAGGGTTTTATCTGCGAAGCAGTAAGCAATTTCCTGGAGGGAAAAGAAAAAGTAAGGCAGTTTGTATATGATTGCATTGTGATAGACATCGGCCTTCCTTACGGCAGCGGATTAGACATTGTAAAAGAACTGAAGTACATGGAATCTAAAGCCGGCATTATTATTATTTCTGCAAAAAATGCATTGGAAGATAAATTGAAGGGACTGGATTTAGGAGCAGATGATTATCTCTCGAAGCCCTTCTATTTATCCGAGCTTACTTCGCGTATTAATGCGATTCTCAGGCGCAGAAATTTTGGAGGGGATAAGGTGATTACCTTCAACGAAATTAACCTGGAGGCCGATGCACAGAGGGTTACAGTGGATGGCAAACCGATAGTGCTTACAGATAAAGAATACCAGTTGCTTGAATATTTTATCGCAAACCGCAGGCGATTGTTAACGAAAGCGGCAATTGCCGAACACATTTGGGGAGATGAGTACCAGCACGTAAGTAACTTCGATTTTATATACACGCACATAAAAAACCTGCGAAAGAAATTGATTGATGCGGGCAGCGGCGACTACATTAAAACTATTTATCGTGCAGGATACCGGTTTACTGATTAAGAATATTTTAAAGGTGAATTTGGCACAAAAAAATTTTATGAAGCTTCTTACAAAAACTACTTTATACTTTTTGCTCACCCTGGTTCCATTGCTTTTCGTGGCGGGTTTCTACCTGTTCAATCAGTTCAGTAAGGAAATAAATTACATGAGTGATAAGGAACTTGTAAGCGAAGAAATTCAATGGGTTCAATACCTGGAATCAGAAGCTGATAACGGAACAACATTTATCCTGAGAACACCGGAACTATCTGTGTATCCTGTTGGCGCAGACATTTCGCCTTACCCCGCTCTTACTAACACCTATGGCTACACGGTGAAGGGAAACGATAAAATTCCTTACCGGCAATTATCGCAGGTAGTATCTGTAAATGGCAACCCTTATAAAATAATTATCAGGCAATCGCAGGAACAAAAGGCTGCATTGTTTACAGATGTTACATGGATTATGTTACTTGTATTCGCCGGGTTATTTGCGGCCACTTTAATTTTCAACTGGGCTATCAGCAAGAGATTATGGAAACCTTTCAGAAATTCACTTAATAAAATAAGAAGCGCAGAATTGCAAAAAATGGAAGCCATTCATTTCGAAAATACCAACACGCAAGAGTTTAATGAGTTGAATGCTTCTCTTAATTACATGACAAGTAAACTGTACACGGACTATGTAAATATGAAAGAGTTTACTGAAAATGCCGCACACGAGATGCAAACGCCTGTAGCTGTTGTGCAAAGTAAGCTTGAACTATTGTTGCAGGATAATAATTTAAAAGATGAACAAATACAATCAATTCTGCAGTCAACAGAAGCGTTGAGCCGGTTAAGCAAATTGAACGAGGGATTATTATTATTGACGAAGATTGAGAACCGTCAATATGAAACTACTGAAGAGATAAGTTTGGCGGAATTGACGAAGAAGTATTTGCACCTTTTCGATGAGTTTATAAAAGAAAAGCAGCTCAGCATAAAGACAACTTTTAATGGTGGGTTTGACTTAAAGCTTCACCCGGTTCTTGCCGGTTCATTAATTACCAACCTGCTTGGCAATGCGATTAAATACAATTACGATGGTGGAATGATAGACATAATAATTTCTGAAAACACTTATTACATTAGCAATACCAGTATACAAAAGCCCATAGAACCTGCGAAATTATTTACAAGATTGCATTCCTCACGCAGTGCTCCCGAAACATCAAATGGCCTCGGGTTAGCGATTGTAAAAAAAATAACTGATGTAAATAACCTGCTGGTTATGTATCATGAAAAAGATGGTATTCACAGTTTTGAGGTAAGAAAAAAATAAGTTGATAGTATGGGTATTTATTACTGTTCAACTGATGTTCAGATAACAATATTGCTTGCAGAAGCTTAGATTAGATTGCCGCAGTGTTGTTATCTACGCAGGTCAGAAGCTTTATCTTTTTGATGATTCCATTTTGAGAAAGGACGACGACGCCATTTGTTTGGCTTTTAGTTTTGAGTAGCTTTTCGAATGTCATGACTAAAC
>JBBPZF010000837.1:0-2162 GCA_038199105.1 Chitinophagales bacterium
AACATCAAATCTATTGAAGTAAAAATAAAAAAATCGCCGCGGAAGAAGGATAGCCTTTTTTAAATGTAAAATTAAATGAGAAAGCTATTTACGAATATTCTTCACAAGGAATATTCACAAAGGATTTCAATAAACTATAGTAATTTTTTCAGGCTAAATATTTCACTTTACAAATAATTATCTTTGCCCGATG
This sequence comes from Chitinophagales bacterium, assembly GCA_038199105.1. Classification (GTDB taxonomy): domain Bacteria; phylum Bacteroidota; class Bacteroidia; order Chitinophagales; family Chitinophagaceae; genus Ginsengibacter. The sequence goes on from JBBPZF010000837.1 coordinate 194, forward strand.
AATTTTAATGAAAAAATAACTTTCAGGGTTGCAATATTAAACCTCTACGAAGGTTTTGAAAACCAGGGCATGCGCTGTCTGCGTGACATCGCTAAACAATTTGGCGAAGAGAATCACCTAAATATAGTGCTTGACGAATTTGATGTTCGTTTAAAAAATGAAGTGCCGGATACGAGCTATGATGCTTATATAAGCTCCGGCGGCCCGGGAAACCCGGTAGAAAGTGAAGGCTCTGAGTGGGAAAAACATTACTTCACCTGGCTCGGCGAAATGGAAAAATGGAATGCGGATGAATCCAAAGTTCAAAAGAAATATGTGTTCTTTATTTGCCACTCTTTCCAGTTAGTATGCAGGCATTGGAAGCTTGCAAATGTATGCGCCAGGAACTCTACTTCGTTTGGCGTTTTCCCTATTCATCTTTTGGAAGGTATAGATGAACCCGTATTTAGCGGCATGAATGATCCGTTTTATGCCGTGGATAGCCGGGACTACCAGGTAATTGAGCCAAGAATGAATATCGTTTATAAGAACGCCACTATTTTATGCATAGAAAAAGACCGGCCACATTTAAATTATGAAAGAGCGATCATGGGAATACGTTTTAGCGATTATTTTATCGGGACACAATTTCACCCGGAGGCAGACCCTATCGGCATGAGTATGTACCTGCAAACTGATGCAAAGAAAAAATCAGTAATAGACAACCACAGCCAGGAAAAATGGGAATCAATGATCGAGCAATTGAATGATCCCGACAAAATTAAATGGACCTATTCCCATATTCTTCCCAATTTTTTAAACATTGCCCTGCAGAGCCTTGTTGGGTTTTTGATGGTTCAGTAATTCTTATTACGCGTGATTTTGTTTTTATTTTAAAATGATTCCATTCATTTAGGGAGCTTTAGTCTGTTGCATATTTTTTATTTTCTTATCTTTCTTTTTAAAGAAAAAATAAAAAAATGGTACCTGAATTAAGACAACAGTTCAACGAAAATTTCACCCAAAAAAAATACAAAGACTTTTTAGAAGATCTTAATAGCAAACATCCCGGCGATATTGTGTTTCGCATTGCAGAAACTCCCATTTTTATTCCAAAAGGTTTTACCGCCAAAGTTATTGATGCATGCGAGGCTATCGTTGATTTTATTGTAAGGCCCGATTTTAAAGAAATTACTAAAAATGCTATTCCGCCAAATGAAAGTGTGCCCAATGAAAATGAACATACAAATTTCATTGCTTTCGATTTTGGCATTTGTGAAAATGAAGATGGCGGACTCGAGCCGCAGTTGATAGAGATGCAGGGGTTTCCAAGTTTATTTGCCTTCCAGGTTTTGCATCCGCAGATAGTTGAAAAGCATTTTGACATCCCACAAAATTTCGACAACTATCTTGGCGGCTACAATGCAGAGTCGTATATCGAACTATTAAAAAAAATAATTATTGGGGAGCATAATGTTGAAAACGTAATACTCCTGGAGATAAAGCCACAGGAACAAAAAACAAGAATTGATTTTTATTGCACACAAGATTACATTGGCCTGCCAATTGTTTGCCTCACTGAACTTGAGCAGGAAGGCAACAAATTATTTTACCGGAAAGACGGCGAAAGAATAGAAATAAAAAGAATCTACAACAGGATAATCTTCGACGAACTTTTCCAAATAAAAGATAAGCTCGGCGACGTTGTTGATATCACCCAACCACTCGATGTGGAATGGGTACCTCATCCCAACTGGTTTTATAAAATCAGTAAATACACTATCCCTTTTATACATCACCCTTACGTGCCTGAAACATTTTTTTTGAATGAGGTTAAACAAATTCCGGCCAACCTCGAAGATTATGTTTTAAAGCCTTTATTTTCTTTCGCCGGGCAAGGTGTTATCATTGATGTTACCAAAGAAGATATTGATGCAGTGAAAGATCCTGAGAATTGGATACTGCAAAAAAAAGTAAAATACGCTGATGT
>JBBPZF010000838.1:0-4991 GCA_038199105.1 Chitinophagales bacterium
AACGACTGTTCGCTGGAATGAGCCGGAAAACCCGGAGTTGCTTATGGAACTTGACGATGAGGCAGGGAATGTATTTATGCCAAAGGGATTAATAACAGATGAACAATTTGCAGATCGTTTGTTGCTTTTCCCATTACCCCATCCCGGAATGGAGGTTTATAAACAACTTCTACAAAATGCTTTATTAACCGCAGGTAACCGAGCAATTAGTATTTTTCCTGATCAAACAGCATTCAGCACCTACCAGTCTTCCTATCATTCAAAAACAAATACTACCGGTGCCTTTGCGGCATTGCATATTTTGCCGGGTGATGTTTCGCTGGTGGATGTTTCCGGAAGGGCTTCTCAAATGGGAGTGAGCTTTTATCGTCAGCTTGATAACATGGAAGATGAAAGTGGTACTTTTCTTGAAAATACCGGTTACAAAGCATTCAAGACATTCCGGATTGAAAATAATGAACTCGTAAGTTCGGGAAGGTTTGTGAGGGCTTTTACACTTCCACATGTTCAATGGGAACCCGTGTATTTTAAAGACGAGAATAATGGCGTGATTTCATTTAATGAAAAAGATCCGTTTCCTACACATGGCGTACCCACCCGTATTTCAAGCGCGAATAAAGCGGATGTAACACTGGCGCCTATACCTGTTGCTAAATATATTGTAGAAAGTTTTCTTGATGAGAAAAATAAATACGCTGCGGCAGCGCACTTTGCTCTTCCGTTTGGCATGAACGTCGTTGCATTGTTTCACCCTATCGTTGAGAATGTTTTTTTCCGTCCCGATGTTCCCTTTTTTGGAATATTTAATCCACCTGATCCTTATTCCTACAGCACTTTAAATTTTAATCAGCCCGGTTTTGCTTTTAAAAAAATTTTATTGTCAGGTGCTATGCAGATAAAGGCCTTATCAGAAAATTACCCTACAATACAACGCGATGAAAATATGCTGCCTGACCCTTCTTTTCACGGTGCAGTTTTGCAAACACCCAGTCAATTCAGCGAAGGAAAAATAGTATTCGGAGATGAAGGAAAATTAGTGATCCAATACGAGGACGATTCCATTTTAGGCATTCCCATAACCAAACAATTCAACAGGGTTATGTGGGGAGAATATATTTTATCAGAAAATGATAATACCCTTAGTTTCAAACATTCTAAAGAGGCAAAAGTGCCTCTAAGAAGAATAGATTTCTCCGGATTTGGAGCCAGTATTTTTAGCAACTGGCTAAATAAAAATGCCAAGGCCGGATCTGTGAGCCAGGTAAAATTTAATATACTTATAGGCAGGGTGGCCCATGAGGTTATCCAAATTAAAAGTGTCATCATTCCCTGGTTTATTCCTGTTGTAAGAACATTGATTATAGAAAGAAAAAATCATGGTACCATCATCCGCACAGATACTGGTTGGGTTGCGACCGGGCCAGGTGAATTTCACAAAGGATATACCTGTCATCCAGGTGTTATAAAGGGAGTATATAATGTTACTTCCATTAAGGATACCACGATATCACTTCAGCAAACCCTTGAGAAAAAGGATATAAAGGGTAAGGATGTTATAGTTGACATGGCAGGCGTTTACTTTGATGCAGATGTAAAAATAGAAAACGTTATCAGTGGATTTAAAAATACTGTTGGATCGGGTGATGGAAACTATAAGCTTATTTCTTCTAAAAAGCAGTTTGGTTATATTCTGCTTGGTAACCCTGATAATGATGTAAGCCTTGAGGACTATTTTACTGATGCCGATTTGCGATCATTTATGTCCCGGCCAGATGTAGGGCCATTAGGCGGGCCTGTTGATTGTATTGTAAATATTGCAGGCTCTGACCAAATGATGCATGTAACAAGAGTAGATGTAACGGCTGCTATTGCTGCAAAAGCATCGGTAGTTGCAGCCAAAGGCACCTTGCAATTACCAAAGGGCGGAAGCTGGGCGGTAGTTAAAAAGGTAATAAATGGGGCAACATTGCCATTATCCAATGATGAAATTGTACCCCTCATTCGTAATGGACTACTACAATTCGATGCAGCTGGAAATCCTGCAAATATAAATTCGAACGGGTCCTTGCATGTACTCGGCAATCCACTCAACATTGCCAATTACCGTGCAGCCCCAAACTCAATTGCAGACACAGAATATGCTTTGCTTCAAAGCACGGACACACAAAAATTATTATTTCCACGGCCCTCATTTAACGCTAATAACAACGCGGTTATCACCGATGGAATAACAGAAGGTGAAAAGAAAATTTTTACAACCAATCCTTTAATAGCAGATCCCTATAGCCTGCTTAAAAGCAATTCTATTTTTCCTGATGGCAATGATGCATTGACTTTAGGCAATATTCCCGGATTTGTGAAAAGTTTGGATATTAAAGCAGACAAATCGGGAATATCTTTTCCTGAAGATATAGCAAACGCCCTTCGTGATTTTGTCCCCCATGAGTGCATAGTGCCAGCAGGCGGCACCAGCAGAAAGTTGTTTCTTGTAAATGAGGCCAGTTTTAAAATATTTATCGACTACGGGGGCGCAGAATCTCCCAACCAACTTTTTACTGCCGCATTAAATGCAGTTGATGAAGCGAAAACATGGCAAATGCTTAATAAAGAAGTTGCCATTGTAGTGGAGTTGGGCGATTTCAAACCATTACTTACTGTAAAAGGTGACTTCACCGCCGAACCCGGAGCAAAACCCAGATTTGATAATGCAAAAATCGAATGGGGCGATGATAAAAATTTGCAGAAAATAATCCAGGTACTTTCCATTTTATCCATGCTTTCAAAGCAAGGTGATGGCGGAGATATCATCGCTGATGGTTTTAATTTTGCCATGGGAAATTCCCCGGATAGCTGGAGTTACAAATGCGCCATTGAAGAGAAAATTCCGGTGTTACAATTTCCAAATCCGGTGCAATTAGCACAACTGCCAGGTCCTGCTCCGCTTATCGTAGAGGCGGGCCTTGACCTTGGTGTTTTCTTCAACTTGTCACTTTCTACAGATCCCAATAATCTCATTAAAGCAGGTGCAGGCGTTGTGCTTGGTTTTGAAGCAACAATACAAGTTCTTTTAATAACGATTGAAGGAGTAACCGCTTATGGCGTTGGAACTGCCAAAGTAGAAATCTTTATAGAGCTGCCGGAAGCTAAACCCACCTTTAAATTCACTATGGGTTTTGGCGCAACGGTAGCCGTGCAGTTGCCTATGGTGGGCTATGTATCGCTTACCCGCGTAATTAGCCTGGGCGCTTCTATTGACGATAAAGTGGAGATGACAGTAGGGCAAATGCTGAGAGGTGTTCTAACAGTCGGCGGTGGCCTTGCTTCTGTAAGTGTACAGGTAGAAGCTTCTGGTACTGTATCTAACAAGGGTAAAGATGATCCTCCCGACACGAAATGGACAGCCACAGTGCGTGGCGTTTTTACACTTGATGTTTCCGTAGCTTTTGTATTCAGCTGGGATTTTTCAAAAGATTTTGAACATGAAATTGATTTACCGAATCCTTTTTAAATTAAACCAAAATGAGTGTCGAAAATAAACAACTGATTATACTTCCTTTTCCCCAACATATTCTTTTTGATGGGGCAAAAACTAAACTTATATGCAACGTCGTAGTATTACCTAGGAACAATCCATTCGATAATTTAGTTGCGGGTAATGATCTTACGGCATTTGTAAATGCTTCATTCCGGCTAAAAGCCTGGTTGATCAAAGGAGATAGTGATAAATTGCCTACAATGGAAGATCATGCTGCCCAGGAAAATTATCAGCCAAAGTTTAATTTGGTTTTTCAAAATAATAACCGCGAAAATATTTTTAATGCTATTGCCGCAGAATTTGAAATTGATTCAAATCCCGTAGCTCTTTCAACTAAACAACCCGTAGTTTTAAAAAAATACTTACCGGAAGCCTACCGCAACGCATTTTCATTCAGCAAACCCCGCAACAACAATGGAGTTACTGACGAAAGTTATTTTTGCGCTTTAAAAAATAATAATTTTTTAAAACCATATATAAGAAATGATAAAGTAAACTGGGGTCAGATTCTCGCATTTGCCCTCAGCCAGCCTTTGCTTGCAAAGGCGTTGGGAATTTTATATACTGATATAAACATCCCACTCAATAATGCTGATGATTTTAAAGAAGGAGGCTGGATTTATTTTGACTTTGATGAAACTGATCTTGCTGACACAACACTTCATTTAACCAATAGCAACCTTGTGCAATATTATGCTGCAAGAATACCTTCAGTAACTGAATCAAGACAGGTTTTTGCACCCATACTCTTTCCTGTACTGGAAGTAGATGGCTTTGGAAATGCGGAAGCAACTGTACCTTTTGATGATGTATTTAGAGATGTAATACTATACGATGATGGATTTGCAAAAATTGTGCATGGCAGCCAGGCCGTTAACACAAATCCTATTCTTGAAACAAAAGAAGGTCCCTCGCCTTTAATGGATACCGGGATAAGATTGGGCTGGGATGATGAACAATTACTAACCTGGATGAACAGAGGTTTTGCTGAAACACATTTGCCATTAGTGGATATAAAAGCGCATTCCAAATTAACAGTAAGCCGCTACCGGATTGATGTAGCGGAAATAAGTCAGCAAGCATTTGATTCGGCTGACATGCGCTTAACAGAAAATGAAGTAAAGAAAAAATGGAGATCGCAGGTGGATATTACCTCAAAAGAAAAATTAGAAATCGGCGGCGTTAATTTAGGAAAGTATAAAGGCGAATCGGGAGTACAGGTTTCTCCTGCAAGAAGCAATGACACAGAGAGACGCTTATGGCTTCCGGCGTTTTTCACTTTCTGGAACGGAACCTCGCTGGCAGTACCAGACCCTATACCGGAAAAAATAAATAACCTTGCTAAATACAAAGAAGCCGAGGTACTAAAGAATCCTGATAAAAATCCTCCTGTATTGTACGAGCAAACTGCAGGCACAGAAATACATCTTATACTTGCCGCCGGATCAAAATGTGA
>JBBPZF010000839.1:0-2631 GCA_038199105.1 Chitinophagales bacterium
AAATATAAAACATAGTTTGGGAGGTAGCCAGTGCACTTTATGAATAGAAATATAAGGTGTTTTTTAAATAATAAGAAAAGCAGGCATAGCCTATTCTGAAAAGATCAAACTCTCCTTTACTATTTGAATTATTTATCTTCGCAGCCTTATGGACAATAAGAAAAAAATAGTAATGAGCGGCATAAGGCCGACTGGATTTTTACATCTTGGAAGTTACTTTGGAGCTATTCGCAATTACGTAAAAATGCAGGATGATTATGAATGCTATTTTATGGTAGCTGACCTACATTCTCTTACAACGCATCCTGATACAACGAATCTGAAAGCTAACGTACAAAGGGTTTTGGCAGAAAACATGGCTTGTGGGCTCGACCCGGAAAAAGTAGCATTGTATTGCCAGAGTCACGTGCGGCAAACCGGCGAGTTATATCTTTATTTAAACATGCTTGCCTATAAAGGCGAACTTGAAAAAACGGCTACGTTCAAAGAAAAAGTAAGGCTATCTCCTGAGAATATAAATGCAGGATTGCTTACTTACCCCGTGTTGCAGGCTGCGGATATTTTATTGCACAAAGCGCAATATGTACCTGTAGGCAAAGACCAGGAGCAGCACCTGGAGATGGCAAGAAATTTTGCAAAGCGTTTCAACCACCGGTATGCAGGGGTATTCCCGGAACCGGAAGCATTTAATTTTAATAGCGAACTGGTAAAAGTGCCATCGCTTGACGGCGGCGGAAAAATGAGTAAGAGTGAAAACCAACTGGCGACATTATACCTTGCAGATGATGACGATACTATCAGAAAAAAAGTGATGAAAGCTAAAACAGACGGCGGCCCAACGGAGGATAATTCAATAAAACCCGCCTACATTGAAAATTTATTTATTTTGATGGAACTCGTAAGCGAAGAAGAGATGTATAACGAGTATGAAGAACGTTATAATAACTGTACCATACGCTATGGTGATATGAAAAAGCAACTGGCAACAGATATGGTAGCCTTTATATCGCCTATCAGAACAAAAGCGAATAAGATATTGGCTGATGAAAAGTATTTGGCAGGAGTGATGAAGCGCGGCGCAGAAAAGGCAACTGCCAATGCAGAGCGTACTATGGAGTCGGTGAGAGATAATATGGGGCTGACTTATTTTTAAATTTCAAAGGCGGGTTTTCAGATTTTAGATTTACTTTTAAGCAATACCTTTTATTACAAAAAATCATTAAGACGGCTCTTTAAGTCCAAGCCAAATCTCATAGAATCTAAACCAAAAAAAATTCAGAAACAGGTAAATGGCAAAAACAAAAAAACCAAAGCATATAGCAGTTGCAGGGAATATCGGCGCTGGTAAAACTACACTAACCGAGCTGTTGAGTAAGCATTACAAGTGGATTCCGCAATTTGAAGATGTGGACCATAATCCTTACCTGAATGACTTTTACGATGATATGCCGCGGTGGAGCTTTAACCTTCAGATATATTTTTTGAACGGCCGCCTTAACCAACTACTCGAAATTCAGCGTGGTACCGAGACCGTTATACAAGACAGGACCATTTACGAAGATGCTAATATTTTTGCTCCCAACCTGCATGACATGGGGCTGATGACCAAAAGAGATTTTACCAATTACTATACTTTTTTTGAAACGCTCAAAACAATGGTGAAGCCACCGGATCTTTTAATATACCTCAATGCATCTGTACCTACCTTAGTTGCACAAATACAAAAACGCGGGCGGGAATATGAAGAGAACATACGGCTTGATTATCTAAAAAAGCTGAATGAATTTTACAATAAATGGATTGGTAGCTATCATGAAGGCCCGCTGCTGATTGTAAATGCCGACACTAATAAATTTTCAGAAAACGAAGAAGATCTTGGAATAATCATCAACCAGATAGACGCTCAATTGTTTGGATTATTTTGAGCTGACCTCTATATGCATTTTTAATCTTTCAATCCCTTTAATTCAATCCTGATATTGGTAGTGCAGGGCTTTTTAAATTCGGCCTCCGCAGCCTTTGTATTATTAATTGTCTTGTAGAACTCATCTAAAAATTTTGTTACAAACTTCACATACTTCGTGGTCAATAACGGGCAATTTTTATAGACATTATAGAATTCATCTTTATGTTTATTGAAAAAGTCAAACGCTTCGGGAAAGCTTAGTTGGTCATTATTACAGTATCCGCGGTAAACCCTTTCAAGTATAGAAGATATTTCCAGCTCAGGCGCAGCGCCTGCATACGGTGCATTCACGATTCCCGCATGATCAAAATCGTAGGGAACTGCATAAGGAAATTCATTGGGCTTCAATGAAAGCAATTTAATATTTTGCAGATAAGGAACAGACCAATCTGTATTACCGATCATATATTGAAAGACAGCCATTTTAGTAAATGCAGGTATATTGGTCTGCTCCATGCGTATCATTTTTTTATCTATCAATTCTGCCTTGTTTCTTTCCGCTATTTGTTTTTCATCTTCTAATAAGATGCAATAGTAAGTCTCCGTTTTTCGCTGCTGCAAAGAATCCTCAAACTCAACCCGGACAAGCCTTGCCCTGAAACTTTTTTCTGTGATAAGATTATATATCTTGTAGACCAGCCACTCTTTTATTACATACTCATCGC
>JBBPZF010000840.1:0-4614 GCA_038199105.1 Chitinophagales bacterium
ATGAATCGGATTATTTCACGGATCATTATGCTGCTAATAATTTTTGCTGGTCGCCCAATGGAAAAACGATCGCGTATGTAAGTGCTGAACCTTTCCATTCAAATAATGAAGCATCTTTTTTTAGAGATTTTACTCATCTTTTGTACAAAACAAAAGGGGGCAGGGGACGGCAAACGTATGCGGATAAAAGGCGAACACATATTTGGCTGGTTTCAGTCACAGAAAAAACTCCAAAGCCTGTTTTCATTAATGAATACAACCAACATTCCATCTCGTTTTCGCCAGATGGCAAAAAGATTTGCTTCATAAGTAATATTACCGGCGCGCCTGATCTTAATCAATGGAGCCGGGTTTTTTCTGTAGATATACTTGCCGGGGAAGTAAAGCAAATTTCCAGCGAACAGGGTTCTGCCTTTCAACCTGCCTGGTCGCCGGATGGCACATTTATAGCCTATTTGGGGATTACCAGCGAAATAAGCACCAATGATAGCCCTGCAGAAGATACGCAGATATACATCGTTTCATCCTCAGGCGGCAAAGCCAGGTGTTTAACGGCTTCGCTCGACCGGCGTGTGCAGCAGCTATCCTGGGGTACTTCGTCCCGGTATGTTTACTTCACCGCAGGAAATGCGGGCAATACGAATTTGTATCGCGCATCAATCAAATCATTGGAAAGCGAAAAGGTGATTGATCTGCAGGAGAAGATTACAGAATATGCCTTGTCCCCCATGGGAGAAAAAATAATTTATGCTCATACAGATACACTTCATCCTGCGGAAGTATTTTTATATGATACAGCAGATAAATCGATCACCCAAATAACCCGTTTAAATAAAAACCTGTTAAGCAAAAAATCGCTTCAGCCCGCAGAAACCTTTTGGTATAGAAGTTTTGACGACACTAACGTGCAGGGCTGGTTGATCAAGCCGGTTAATTTTGACGATAACACGAAGCATCCTCTTGTCCTGGTTATTCACGGCGGTCCGCATAATATGTTTGGTTACGAGTTTGAAGACAGGATGCAGTTTCTTGCGGCAAATGGATACGTGGTTTTATTTATCAACCCGAGGGGTAGCAGTGGCTATGGGCAGAACTTCTCGAATGGTTGTGTAAGAGCGTGGGGCGAGGGAGATTATGAAGACCTGATGCAGGGAGTGGATAAGGCCATAGAAAATAATAATTGGATTGATTCTACGAGACTTGGTGTAACAGGCCAGAGCTACGGAGGTTATATGACAAACCGAATCATTACGAAAACAAAAAAATTCAGGGCTGCGGTTGTGGACGGAAGCATCAGTAACCTGATAAGCTTTGCGGGTACTTCTCTTTATCATTCATTAATGGAGTCGGAATTTCAATCCTCAGTTTACGATAATTATGAGGCGTTATGGAATTGCTCACCGCTTAAGGATGTAAGAAATGTAATAACACCCATTTTGTTCCTGCACGGTGAAAATGACAATGAAGTACCTGTTTCGCAGGCGGAAGAAATCTGTTTATTGCCATAAAAAAACTCGGTGTGGAAACGGCGTTTGTTCAGTATAGGGGCGAAGGTCATGGATGGAGGCCTGACTTGTTGGCTCGACAAGTACTTAAAAAGTGACTAAGCGGCGGCATGTATTTTCAAACATTGAATAAATGCCGCCGCGGATAATAGAGAAGGAATTTCATTTGAAACATAAACACTCGCGATATTATAAATCTTTATATGAAGCAAAATAAAAACTGGATCACCTTTGTAATTGTACACGTTTTGTTTATGGGGGTGTGGGGAGCCCTTATCGAGATACCGGAAAAAAATGGCTTCCCTGCTACACTTGGGTATGTTGTATGGGCGCTTACCATGATCCCTGCCGCAGTAGTTGCTTTGATCATTAATAAGTGGAAAGTCGAAACCGACAGGCGTTCGATCTTTTGGGGTTGCTTAGCAGGCTTGCTTGGATCAATAGGGCAGTTGGTTCTCTTCTTTACGCTGAAAATTGCGCCTGCCTATCTCGTATTTCCCTTACTATCTCTCACGCCTGTTGTTACAATACTGCTTGCAGTTATTTTTTTAAAAGAAAAGACAAGCAGGCTCGATTGGATTGGGATCGGAATCGCCATAGTCGCCATTTTATTGCTTTCTTATCAGCCACCGGGGGGTGGTACCGTGCATGGATATTTATGGATGTTGCTGGCTGCGATTCCGTTGCTAACCTGGGGAGCACAGGGCTATGTTATGCGCTTCGCAAATGAAACTATGAAAGCCGAGAGTATCTTTTTTTATATGATGATCAGTTCTGTGGTACTCATTCCCGTTGCATTATTTATGACTGATTTTTAGCAACCCATCAATTGGGGATTTAAAGGCCCTTACCTGGCAGGATTAATTCAAATATTAAATGCATTTGGTGCGTTGTGTTTAGTATATGCATTCAGGTATGGTAAGGCGATCATCATTGCGCCGATGACTACGGCGTTATCGCCTGTGCTTACTGTAATTATTTCACTGGCGATTTATGCCGTGATACCACATGTTTTAATTATTGCAGGAATGCTGCTGGCTATTGTTGCCGCGTTATTAATGGGAGTCGAGGAAACAAAAATGGATAAGACTGAAGAAAAACCAACTTTATTCAGAGTTGACACCAGCTTCCTTTCTCTTGTATTATCGCTAATATATTCTTCAGTGAAACTTATATTTTTTTTCCAAATTGTATAAACCATAGTCAGTAATTTTTTTTGCACAGCTACGTAACTTTTCATTTTTATTTTATGCTTTTCAAATGTTCGATTATATAAATCTAAGAATGGTTTACACTTGTGAGACACTGCTGTAAAGGCTGGAAAAAATAATGATCTCCTGATATGACCATTTCCCTTTTTAGAAATTTTAGTTTTACCCCGGTGCCTTCCTGACTGATTTTCCACTACATCATAACCGGAAAAGCTAACTAATTGACGGGTATTCTTAAACAATAAAAAGCCATTTGTTTCTGCCAGGAGAATTGCGAGTGTCACCATTCCTATTCCTGTAATCGTTAAAACGTTCTGGACCCGATCTTCTATTTCTTTATTTGATTTTAAATGGCTAATTATTTTTTTCTCTATTTCTGCAATTTGCTTTTCTAAAAATTTAATGGTTTCATTGAGTTGTTTAATAACTTCTTTGTTTGGGAAAGCGCTTCTCTTTGCAGCACCACGCTGATTTACAACACCTGTTTTTATTTCTTGAAGGGATTCTTGTTGTCTTGTTAAGGTTCTTAAATGATAATAGAATTTATCCATAGGTGCCCATAACGCAAATGCTCTTTCTGCAAACATTTGAGCTAAACCTTTTGCATCTATTTTATCATTTTTAGATTTCAAGCCGCTTGCTTGTAAAAACTTCTTCGCATGATTGGGCAACACTACACAAACGGAGTATTTTTTATCATACAAATAGTAAGCACATTCTTCATGATAAATACCGGTCGCTTCCATTCCAATCACTACTGGAAGATCTTTGTGCTCCCTGTTTTTTTCTATCCAGGTAATTAAAATCTCAAAACCTTTTGAGGTGTTATTAATTACTTTGGATGAAATAACCCTTACCCTTTGCTCTGCATCAATGGCAGAAATGCAGGCATGAATATCTTTAGAAGATACATCTAAACCTACGGAATACTTTAGCATATTTTTCCTTTTTTAAGAATGATTAATAATTACAAAATGGAATACCATATACAGCCTTCTCTCATGTTTTATACAGCATCATTTATCAAGTAAAGTGCCTAAGTACTATTGAAGCTCAGTAAGGTAAAGTATCGCAGACTTGCCTCCGACTGTACATTGCAAAATGCATGTTTAGACCAACGGCGCAGGTTGCTGCTATACTTCCATAATTGTATGCTGATAAGTATAATGTAAAGCAAATCTTTTATCGTTGTACGAAGATATGAGACCAGACGCGGCTCTCACGGGTGGCTGGGTTGGGCTTTCCGATTAGGAACGAGCACCCACGATAGCTGAAATCCTTATTTTAAAAGACCTGCAGGAATTTTATTAAGCTTTTCAACTGTGATATTTTTGTAAAAAACTTCTGCTCCTTCTGATTGAATTTGAATTTTTCCTTTTATAAGAGGCAGCACCTGCCCGTTTTCTAATTGTGCTGAATGATAGAGCACCATCATTGTTTTTCCATTTATAACATGCACACTTGTATCTCCATGGCAATAAAGGTCAAGTATATTCCATTCTCCTGAAGTGTTTTCAGCGTCGCCTTTTTTAATACAATGCCGCCCTAACTTTCCGGCTGCACTAAAAGTATACACTGTACCTGCAGGATCATAAACATATTCACTGTCTGATCTTTTTATAACAGGAATGTCCTGCATCCCACCCGCCACACCCCAATAATCGCCGGTGTTTCCCTCTTCTATCTGAAATTCCTGGGAACGCATCCATGCGCCATAGTCAGCGCCATGCTTACCCACAGCAAAATATAATAAACCGCTGTCTCTTTTTTTGTTTTTCTTTTGTCCCCATTTAAGTAAACCCCATTTGAACATTAAGTGCAAATGAAAATCTGCATATTCTTTTTTTGTTGAAATGCCGCCCCAGTTCTCGCCGGAAATACGAATTACTTTTTCCCTG
>JBBPZF010000841.1:0-2484 GCA_038199105.1 Chitinophagales bacterium
ACGAAGACAAGCAAAAAAATTTATGGATCGGCACCCGGCAAGGTGGCTTTAATTTATATGATGCTAAAAATAAAACATTCACCCGCTTTCAACATAACGATAATGACACAAACTCCCTTACTTTTAATTATGTCTATAAGATTTTTGAAGACAGTAAGAACAGGATGTGGATTGCTACCAATGGCGGTGGCGTAGATATGTTCGACAGAAAAACAAAACATTTTCAGCATTACAAGAATGACCCTCACAATGCCAACAGCCTTGCGTTTGATAAAGTACGCACCATAAATGAAGATAACGAACACAACATTTGGTTTGGTACGGAGAATGGAGGGCTATCCATATTCAACCCAACTACACGAATATTCAACACTTATAAATACGACGAAATTGATAAGACCAGCCTGGGCAATAATTCCATCTATGCTATTTGTAAAAGCGCCAAGGGCAGTATGTGGATAGGCACATTTGCCGGCGGAATTAGTTTTGTAAATAAAGACAACCAGTTTGATTATTATAGACATACTTCGGCAAAAAACAGCCTTAGCAATAACAATGTTCTTTGCATATATGAAGATTCAAAAAAGAATATTTGGATAGGCACCGATGGCGGCGGATTGAATTTGTTTGATCCCCATACAGGCTCTTTCACGCACTACATGCACGACGCTAACAATGCAAATTCAATATGCGGAAATTATGTATTGAGCATCAGCGAAGACAGCAGCCACAACTTGTGGATAGGCACGTGGGGAGACGGTATTACCGTTTTCAATAAAGATAAAAACACCTATAGGCATTTTAAAAACAATCCATCTGATCCGAAAAGTTTAAGCAATAATAACGCATGGGATATCTACCAGGACAAAGATAATATTGTGTGGATAGCAACTAACGGTGGTGGATTGAACCGGTTTAATGCAAGGGACAATTCATTCGTCTCTTATAAGCATGAAGAAAAAAATAACAGTATAAGCACCGATATTATTTCCTCTGTTATAGACGATAACAAAGGGCATTTATGGATTGGGACAGATGGAGGCGGCTTAAATATGTTTGACAAAAAAACTTCCGTTTTTACACATTATCTCCATGACGATAAAAATAAGAATACACTGCCGAGCAATCTAATCGGGCACATCTACCAGGATGGCAATGGAATTCTTTGGATTGCAACAGCGTCCGGCCTTTCAGCATTTAATGCAACCGGTAACACCTTTAAAAATTATACCATCGAAGATGGCTTGCCGGCTGACAATATTTTTGGAATAATAGGAGATGACAATGGAAATTTATGGATAAGTACAAACAACGGGCTATCAGTATTAAACCCTAAAAAAAGCACTTTTAAGAATTATGGTATAGTTGATGGATTGCAGGGAAAAGAATTCAAAGACCAGGCATTCTGCAAAAGCAGTTCCGGCGCCTTTTATTTTGGCGGCATCAATGGGTTCAATTCATTTTATCCAAATAATATCACAGACAATTCTTTTGATCCGCCATTGGTGCTGACTGATTTCAGGATATCAAACAAAAAGGTGCCGGTAGCAACCGACTCCCTGAAATCGCCCTTGAAAACAGATATTGCCGAAACAAAATCCATTACACTTCCTTACAATAGCTCGGTAATAGAATTTGAATTCGCGAGCCTTAACTACACCAGCAACGCCAAGAAACAATACGCTTACATGCTGGAAGGCCTCGATACAAAATGGAACGAAAAAAGTGATAAACGTACGGCAAGTTACACGAATCTCGATCCGGGACGCTATAAATTTAAAGTAAGGAAACTTAATAACTCCGGCCAATGGTCTTCAAACATTTTAAGTGTAGATCTGATTATCACGCCGCCGTTTTGGTTAACGTGGTGGTTCAAACTATTAATTGTGCTCACTATCGCAGGAGCTTTAGCCGCGCTTTATCTTTTAAGAATGCGCACCATCAAAGCGCAAAGAAGAGTGCTTGAAAATAAAGTAGAAGAACGTACGCAGCAATTACTGGAAGCATCCATGGAAGAACAAAATGCAAGAATGGACGCGGAAAAAGCAAGGCAGGATGCAGAACTTGCCAACCAGGCGAAGAGTATCTTTCTTGCTACCATGAGCCACGAGATAAGAACGCCCATGAATGGTGTTATCGGCATGTCGTCTTTACTCGCCGAAACAGAGCTTACCGATCAGCAAAGGGAATTTACCAATACAATCACTACTTGCGGGGAAAGCCTCTTAAATGTGATCAATGATATTCTTGATTTTTCCAAGATTCAGGCGGGTAAAGTGGTGTTTGAGGCGGTGGATTTCAATTTGCAGGAACTATTGCACAAAATTATTCAAAGCCACCAACCAAGGGCGGGAGAAAAAGAACTGGCTATGAGCCTGGAAATTGATGCGGAGGTGCCGTCCTGGGTGCGGGGCGATTCGGTCAGACTGTACCAAATCCTTAATAACCTGGTGGGCAATGCCATCAAATTTACCGAAGCGGGCT
>JBBPZF010000842.1:0-4132 GCA_038199105.1 Chitinophagales bacterium
AAACTACCCTGCTGTCTTCTGTGCCATCTTCTTTATTCCATTTTTCATTAGCATAAGATACGCTTATAACGGTGAGGAATAAACGATCAAGGCCAACAGATGTTTCTACTACATAAGGAATATAATTGCCAACAGGCTTTCCATCTTCCTTCAAATCATTATCGAAATATTGCAGTTTCTTTTTGCTTAATTCCTGGTGTTGTTTTAAATCGAAATCAGTGCGGGAATGTATGCCTTCAAGTTCTTTGAATCCAAACGGAAATTCAAACTCTATATCAACAGCCGCATTTGCATAATGCGCCAGTTTTATATGATCATGATAACGTAGCTTCTCTGCAGGAATACCTAGGCTTTCATGCCATTTTAATCTCTCTGTTTTCCAATAATTATACCATTCCATTTCGGTGCCGGGCCTTACGAAGAATTGCATTTCCATTTGTTCAAATTCACGCATGCGAAAGATGAATTGCCGGGCTACAATTTCGTTACGAAATGCTTTGCCCGTTTGTGCAATACCGAAAGGAATTTTCATCCTGCCGGTCTTCTGCACATTTAAAAAATTTACAAAGATTCCCTGTGCAGTTTCGGGGCGCAAGTAAATTGTATCTGCATCTCCGGTGACACTGCCAAGCTGTGTAGAGAACATTAAATTGAACTGGCGTACATCAGTCCAGTTGCAGGTTCCGCTCACCTCGCATTTTATTTTGTTATTTTCTATTAAGTTTTTTAATCCTTCGAAATCATCTTTCAAAAGAAGGTCATCCATACTTTTTAATAAAGCAAATTCGTCTTCTTTCTTTCCTTCAAGCGCAAGCTTCTCTGCATGAGACTCTATTAAATGATCAACGCGGTAACGCTTCTTGCTGTCCTTATTATCAATCATCGGATCGCTGAAATTATCAATGTGACCGCTGGCTTTCCATGTAAGCGGATGCATAAATATTGCAGCATCAATACCTACAATATTTTCATGAAGCTGCGTCATACTTTTCCACCAATAGTCACGAATGTTCTTTTTTAACTGTGCGCCATTTTGGCCATAATCATACACAGCACTTAAGCCATCATAGATTTCGCTGGAAGGAAAAATGTAACCGTATTCTTTGCAATGCGCAACTATCTCGCTAAAATTATTTGATTCGTTCGCCATAAGCCAGCAAAGATAAGGAGAGTATATTTTTGTAACTTTAGTTAGTTTAAATTACCATTAATGAATTACGGAGCAATAAATATTGATCAGGAAACTATGGGCGGTACCCCTGTTTTTACAGGAACAAGAGTACCGGTTCAGGCTTTATTTGATTATATCGAAAGCGGGGAGACGTTGGATGAATTTTTAGAAAACTTCCCATCAGTAAAAAGAGAGTTTGCAGTGCAGGTATTGCAAATGGCAGAGAAGTCTGTAACCAATGAAAAAATCCTGAATGAAAATTTTGCTTGATGAAAATATTCCTGCGAAAGTTAAGTTTGACTTTGGTGAGGAATATGATGTGCTTACAGTTCATGATATGAGTTGGCTCGGTAAGAAAAATGGAGAACTTTTAGGACTTGCAGTTTTTAATGGTTTTGAAGTTTTTATTACTCTCGATAAAAATTTAAAGAGTCAACAAAATTTGAATAAATTTCCACTAACTTTTATTTTACTGCTGGCGAGGGATAACAAACATCAAACGATTCAGCTATTCATTAAAGAGATAAAAAACCTTTTATCGAGAAATAATATTCCAATGTTTAATGAAATTTCACTTTAGCTTTTCATTGTTCTTATGCCTCTCTCCATCTCTCAAATTTTTCTTTTCAAAATTCCTTTCCAACGCTTCTGTAAGGTCAACGCCTGTTTGGTTGGCAAGGCATATTAAAACCCAAAGCACATCAGCCATTTCATCACCCAGTATTTTGTTTTTTTCATTATCCTTGAAGGATTGCTCTCCATAAATTCTTACCATTAATCTTGAAAGCTCTCCTACTTCTTCCATTAAAATACCAAGGTTAGTAAGCTCGCTGAAATACTTTACGCCAACGGTTTTTATCCATTGATCTACCTTAGATTGGGCCTCCTTTATAGTAATTTGCTCATTCATTTTAATCTATTTAGTTTGCAGAAGACGTGCTTAAAGCCCCTTTAGGAGTTTGGGGTTCTACTCCCTATTCTTACTATCTATCCATATCGTCACCGGTCCATCATTTATCAATTCCACTTTCATATCAGCGCCAAAAATTCCTGTTTGTATTTTCTTTCCAAAATCATTTTCCAATTGCAGAATTAGTTTTTCATAAAGAGGAATTGCCACATCAGGTTTGCTTGCTTTTATATACGACGGGCGGTTGCCTTTTTTTGTCGCGGCATGCAGTGTAAACTGGCTCACTAATAATATTTCTCCGTCAATATCTTTTACACTTATATTCGGCATTTTATTTTCATCATCAAATATCCGCAGGTTTACGGTCTTATTGCTCAGCCATTTTATATCCTCCATAGTATCCCCATCTTCAATACCTGCAAAAACCAGCAGGCCGTTTTCAATAGCGCCAGTTACTTTACTTTCCACCATTACGCTCGCTTTTATCACCCTTTGAATCAATATTCTCACTTTATGATAAATTGTATTTACTATTAAAATTTTTCATTCTCTCCAAAAATAATTTATGTCAAAAATGTGCAAAGATTATCAAACGCCCTGCCTGTACGCCTTACCTAATTATGCACACTTCTTTTCCACAGCGTGTTGATATTTATGAATATGTTTTGTGCTCTATAAAAAATATTTTCGTTCTCCCACGATTGCAAAATAATTCATAACACAAAAATAATATTAGCCCAATGCCAAATAAAATCCAAGACTCGACTGGTCTCCGCTTTTCCAGACAGTTTACCAAAGATGGTATTTCTCCCTTTGATATGTTTGAATATGATTACCGCACATCGGTGATAAAGAACACAACCGGGGAAGTAGTTTTTCAAATGGATAATGTTGAAGTGCCGAAACAATGGAGCCAGATAGCTACGGATATTTTGGCGCAAAAATACTTTCGCAAGGCCGGTATACCACAACCAGATGGTTCTACCGAAAGAGAGGCTTCTGTAAAACAGGTTGCTCATCGTATGGCGCATTGCTGGAGAGTATGGGGTGAACGCAATAATTATTTTGGCAGTGCCGAAGATGCACAGATCTTTTATGAGGAACTGGTTTATTGCATTTTGAATCAATCATGTGTTCCTAATTCCCCACAATGGTTTAATACAGGCCTTCATGAAGTATATGGTATTACCGGAAAGCCACAGGGACATTATTTTGTAGATGCAAATGATGGTGAATTAAAAAAATCTACATCAGCTTATGAGCGGCCGCAACCGCATGCTTGTTTTATTCTAAGCGTAAATGACGACCTGGTAAATGATGGCGGCATTATGGATCTGTGGGTACGTGAAGCAAGAATTTTTAAATACGGAAGTGGCGTAGGAACCAACTTCAGCAGCATACGTGGGGAAGGTGAAAAACTTAGTGGTGGCGGTACTTCCAGCGGGCTTATGAGCTTTTTGAAAATTGGCGACCGTGCTGCAGGTGCAATAAAAAGCGGTGGCACAACAAGGCGTGCTGCAAAAATGGTTTGCCTTGATCTTGACCATCCTGAGATTGAAAAATTTGTAAACTGGAAAGTAGAAGAAGAAAAGAAGGTAGCTGCTTTAATTGATGCGGGTTATCCAAGTGATTATGAAGGAGAGGCGTATAGAACAGTGAGCGGGCAAAACAGTAATAATTCTGTTCGTATACCAAATGAATTTTTTCATGCACTCGAAGCTGATGGCGATTGGGAGTTGAAAGCAAGAAGCGATGGGCATACCATGAAAACAGTTAAGGCAAGAAAGCTGTGGGATGATATCAACTACGCAGCATGGAGATGTGCAGACCCCGGAACACAATATGATACTACTATAAATGAATGGCACACATGCCCTGAAGGCGGCCCAATAAGGGCAAGTAACCCCTGCAGTGAATATATGTTTTTAGATAACACCGCCTGCAACCTTGCTTCAGTAAATTTGAGAAGATTTTTTAATGAAACTGATAATACACTTGATGTTCCTGGTTTTGAATATACCGTAAGGCTATGGACAACGGTATTGGAAATT
>JBBPZF010000843.1:0-2933 GCA_038199105.1 Chitinophagales bacterium
AATCCACCATTTTCCATCTGGCGAATCTACAAGTGTTCCATGTCCTATCGATGCCCACTTATTATCTCTGTTTGTATTTCTAACAATGGGATTGTAAGGACTGTTTTCTCAAGGCCCAAAAGGTGTTCTAGAACGCGCCGAAACCACCATGTGACTCGTGGCCGGGCCCGCAGTCCCGCCCTCGGCAGCCGTTATGTAATAGTAGCCGTTGTGATAGGTAAATTTTGGCGACTCCAAACAAAAGCATTCCACAATCCAGTCTTTTGGGAAAACCCAACCTTCATAATTTCTTTTCATGGTGCCGGTTACACTTAAGCCATCATCTGCCAACGAAACCATACCACCGCCGGCGAGGTTCAGGTACCTTTTGCCGTCTTGTCCGGCAACGTGCCCGGGATCTATCCCACCAATTTTTAAATCAATAGGTTTGCTCCAGGGACCAGCAGGATCTTTTGCAGTTACTACCCAATTGGTGTCGCCCGCAGGAAAATAAATGTAAAAAAGGCCTTTATATTTAATAATGTCTGGCGCCCATACGCCTCCAACAAATTCGGTTAACGCATTTGCAATGGGTTTCCAACTTACGAGATCCTTCGATTGCCAAACCAATAGGCCCGGCACGTTGTCGAAAGAAGAATGGGTCATGTAATAATTGTCGCCATCTCTTACAACCGACGGATCGGCATAATTTCCTCTTAAAATGGGGTTTACAAAATAGCCATTTCCCAAATCAGCACAATATTGGTTTTCTATGCTTTTTACCTTGTCTTTTGATTGGCTGTAAGAAATTAATCCGTTAAATATTAGGAGCGTTAAAAGGATACAATTCTTGATTTTTCTGTTCATAGCCAGATTTTTAATTGGTTTGTATTTGCCTTGCAAAATAAGCAAAAAATGAAAGCCAATCAAAGTCCATCACAAGCTACTCTTGCGCTAAAAGTGGGAAAATACTAATGGGTTTATTTCAATTCGATCACAAGCGGATGCTTGCGCTAAAGGTGGGTAACTTCTTTAAAGTTGGTATTAAAATTTATTTGTCGTGCCGCCACAACCCAAGGCCAATTCTTGAGCCAATAAGAAATTTAGGCTCCACTGCAGTTAGCTTGTAGTTGCCAATACCACCGACACCAATATAAAAATCGCATAAGAAATTGCTTTTTTTTCCCAACTCCACTTGCCTGCCAAAGAGAGCTGCAAGCTGATAGGTTTCTCTATAGGGTGTCAAGGGATCATTATCTATCCAATCTTTCAATCCGCGTCCGTTATATTTTAATTGAAGTCCGTAATAAGTGAAAGTATTGGCATAAGGGGACGATTCATATTTTGTGCTGCTGCGGCTACTGATAATTCGTCTTGCTTGAATTGAGGTGTAAGGACTCCACCATTCCCGCCAAAAATTCAAGGAATTCTCAAAATATTCATAGTATTCGCTATAATTTTCATTGAACTTGTTGTAATAGTTGGAATGTAAATGAACTATTCCTACACCGAAATCAACGGAAGCGATGGTTTTTGGATTTAAGCGGTATTCTAAGTTCAGACTGCCATTGACCAAACCGGCTCTTATGCTGGCCTGGATGAATCTCGGTTGATAAATAAAGCGTTCTTTTTGGGCGAATGAACCAAATGAAATAAAAAAGCACAATATTGTAAAGGATGTCGTCTTTTTCATGATTTACTTTTTCGCTCTTAGTTAGAGTTGCTGTTAGCTTGCCGCTTACATGGGGTTTTGCGATGTACTGGCATTTGAAAAACGTTCGCCGGGACTATCGTTGATTTATAATTTATAGCCGAAGATAACAACAGAAGCTGATTTACTTCCGCTACGCTGGAACTATTTCTGATAGCGAACTGTAGCCCATTGTTACTACGTCTGCCATCATATTGTAAAACCCCATGTAAGCGGTTCGTGCTATCATTTTGAAGCGCTAATAATTTTCTTTTTTGAAGTTACTGTGCGATTTTTTCGCCTATCCATTTTGGCTTTGTATTCACGGATATGCCGACTGATTTTTTCCCGTTCGTCATACAGTAAGGTTTAATTGTAGCTAACGATAGGGCTTGCTACTGTGCTGGCATTTATATTCGTTCAGCCCACAACGTTAGCCCAATTGAAAAACTAAAGATGAAGATATGTACAAAAGCTCAACAATGAAAGTCCTACCCGGACTGTAGCTGATAGCATTACAAAAGATGAGGACATGCAGGTCTGCCAGCATAGAAGCAAGCGGCTCGTGCTTCTTGTCATGCAGATTGTTTATTCGTTTTAGAAATTTTTGAACCCCGTTGTTTACGCCTTACATTTTTTGCTTTAATGTCTCGCATAATTTTCCTGAAGTCTGCAAGTTCTTGCTTTGTCCATGGTTCAGACTTTGTTGATAAATCTACATTCTTCGGTTCTCTTATAAGTCCCATATTTTTAACTTTTAAAATATTGTGAGATAAGTCTTAATGCTGCACTTGTTTCAATGAACATTCTTAATCCACGGAAATGTGTTGCATAAAGTGATTCCTGATAATGTTTAATGAGCGCTGATTTTGCATCAAATGCAAGAAAGCCTTCATAGCCCTTGTCAACCGAAACTTTACAAGCATAAGCAACGAGGTTACCAGGCACACCAAAGTAAGCTTTGTCTTTTCCTTTATTGAACTTTGAGCTTTCAATCAGATGCATAAACATATGGTCTTGCTTATCTTCGATGCTTAAAAGTCCTTGAATGATTGTCGGATTATTTACGGTCGTTAATTTATAAACTTCCTTACTCCTATCTTTAAGTTCTTCGCTCCAATTAAATTGCCAATCAGCTTTTTTAATTTCTCTTGCATTTTTGTTTGCAAGCCGAACAATTTCAGTATCGAAAACTTCACCCGTCTGCGTGTTTTCAATTGAATTTGTCAGTTTATCAATTTCAAAATCAAGTCCTGATTCCTGT
>JBBPZF010000844.1:0-3765 GCA_038199105.1 Chitinophagales bacterium
ATGAAGAAGAACACGTTCTCTTAATTGTTTTACATCATATTGCTTCAGATGCCTGGTCAAAATCAATATTGGTTAAAGAGGTTGCTGAACTTTATAGGTCATACATCGAACAGCGGCCTGCTAAACTTCCAAAGCTTACGATACAATACGCTGATTTTGCAGTGTGGCAACGTAATTACCTGCAAGGCGAAATACTCGAGAATAAAATATCTTATTGGAAAGAAAAGCTAAGCAATGTAGCTGGTCTTAATTTGCCAACTGACTTTTCGAGACCTGCAATTCAGACCAGCAGCGGAGCTACATTATCTTTCAAAATAAATAAAGAGACATCTTCCGGATTGCAGATATTGAGCACGAAATCAGGCGCAACAGTATTCATGACAATTCTTGCCGGTTTGCAGGCGTTGCTTTATCGCTACAGTGGGCAGGAAGATATCTGTGTAGGAACACCAATTGCCGGCAGGCAACAGCCGGAGATAGAAGGCCTTATAGGATTTTTTATAAATACACTTGCTTTAAGAAGCGAAGTTAACGGCAATGAAAGCTTTATAGATTTACTGGAACAGGTGAAAAGTACTACCATGGAGGCTTATGACCACCAGGACGTTCCGTTCGAAAAAATAGTAGAGACTGTTGTAAAAGAAAGAGACCTGAGCCGGAATCCTTTATTCCAGGTGATGTTAGTTCTGCAGAACACTCCGGAGGTTCCCCGCGTTAGTTTAGGCGAGTTAACGCTATCCAAAGAAGGTGCAGGAAATACTGCGGCAAAGTTTGACCTAAACTTCATTATGCAGGAAACGCAGGAAGGCCTGCGTGGCTCTTTGCAGTATAACACCGGCTTATATAAGCAGGAGACGATAGAACGCATGATTGTTCATTTTGAGGAATTATTGGGCTCCATTGTAAAAGACCCGAAGGAAAAGATTTCGAATCTTAAAATGTTGACTTCAAAGGAAGAACGTCAATTATTAAAAGATTTTAATGATACGAACGCAGGCTTTTTAGAAGATAAGACCGTTATCAGTTTATTTGAAGAGCAGGTAAGTAAATCAGCAAATAGTACTGCACTGGTATGCGAGGACCAGGAACTTACTTACAAAGAGTTAGATAAATACAGCAACAAAGTAGCCCGGTACTTAATAAGTAAAGGGGTAAAAGAAGAAACAATCATACCAATATGTATAGAACGTGGCTTTGGAATGGTAGCTGGTATATTAGGAATATTAAAAGCAGGCGCCGCTTATGTGCCAATAGATCCGGAGTATCCCGCAGATAGGGTCAGCTATATGTTGGGAGACACAGCGGCAAAATTAATATTGAGTAGTAAAAAAAGCCGTCGAAAACTGGCAGAAAATTTAGAGGCAGAAGTTATAGAGATAGATTCATCCCAGGTTAATGAAGAGTCCACAGAAAATCTTCACATAAATATTAAGCCGAGTAGTTTGGCGTACGTGATTTACACATCCGGCTCTACAGGTAAGCCAAAGGGCGTAATGATAGAGCATAGTTCGTTAGTCAATTATCTAACTAATAGCAAGGCAAATTATATTAAAACGAAAGCTGAAGGCGCCGGGAGCTTTTTGCATTTGTCCTTCACCTTTGATGGTTCATTAACGGCTCTTTTCATGCCATTAATTGCAGGTAAATCAACAGTAATTGCCTCCAGTGAATTAATGAATGTATTTGAAGATGAAAACCTTCAAAAATATGCGCCCTTTGATTTTATAAAAATAACCCCTTCTCATCTTGATCTGCTAAGCAATACCGGTAACAGGGAAAACTGGCTGACGCATACACTTGTAATTGGCGGTGAAGCTTTATATCAAGGTCACTTCAAGCCGTTTGTAGCACGCGGAATAAATGTTGAGATTGTAAACGAATACGGCCCTACAGAAGCCACAGTAGGTTGCAGTACTTATTGCTTCCGCACGTTAGAGCAAAGTGATAACATACAAGAGGGAGTGCCGATAGGAAAGCCGATGGACAATGTGAAGATGTACATATTAAATGAAAGTCATCAATTACAACCTTTAGGCGCCCTGGGTGAAATATACATCGGAGGTGAAGGTATAGCCAGGGGGTATTTGAATCGTGAAGAACTCACTAAGCAACGATTTATAAAAAATCCTTTCAGCCAGGAAGAAGCGCCCGTATTATACAAAACGGGAGACTTAGGAAGATGGTTGGAAAATGGAGATATAGAATACATCAGCCGTACCGATGACCAGGTCAAAATAAGAGGCTATCGCATAGAATTAGGTGAGATAGAAAATGAAATCTTACAAAGTGAGTTAGTTCAACAAGCAGTGGTGATGGCCATTGCAGCTACAGAAGGTGAGAAGCATCTCGCCGCATATATAGTAGCCGATGAAAGCTTCACCAAAGAAAAACTTGTCGATTATCTTCAGCGTAAGCTACCTGCTTACATGATACCCGCTAAATGGATAGAGTTAGCAGAAATGCCGGTAACAACTAACGGTAAAATAGATAAGAAAGCATTGCCTTACGCCGGCATTGGCAATACAGAAAGGGAATATGAAGCGCCTGGCAATGAACTTGAACGGAAACTTGCTGATATATGGCAGCAGATGCTGCACATAGAACGGGTAGGCATACACGACAATTTCTTTGAGCTGGGCGGTCATTCACTGCTGGCGATGCGTATGGTATCAGCCGTGAGAAAGCAGCTTTCTATAGAAATGCCTATAAAAAATCTGTTTTTATATCCCACTGTCGCAAGGTTGGCCTTACAGCTTCAAGGCAATCATGCCGCCCCGGTTCTTCCAGCCATTATAGCCGGAGAAAGGCAGGTACAAATTCCTTTATCATTCAGCCAGGAAAGGCTATGGTTTATTGATCAAATGGAGGGAAGCTTACAATATCACATTCCGGTTGTATTGCGCCTGAAAGGTAAACTAGATAAAGAAGCGCTAAAAAAGGCTTTAAGATATATAGTAAACCGGCATGAAATACTTCGGACAGTGTTTATAGAAAACAATGGTGAGGTACAGCAACAGGTCGGGCTACAGGATTTATGGGAGCTAAAAGAAGAAAATGGCCGGAAATATAAAGAAGATAAAAAAGAGTTACATGCTCATGTTCAGCAACAGGTAAGAAAACCATTTGATCTTTCTAAAGATGATATGCTTCGTGCAAATCTTATTACGCTCTCAGAGGGAGAATATATCCTGGTAGTAACGATGCATCATATAGCTTCCGATGGATGGTCGATGCCTATATTGATGAGAGAAGTAACAGAGCTGTACAACGGATATGCTGAAGACAGGGCGATTGATTTAAAGCCTTTGGCAATACAATATGCGGACTATTCCATTTGGCAAAGAAATTATTTAAAGGGAGAAATTCTTGACAAGAAGATAGCTTACTGGAAAGAGAAGCTCAACAATGTAGCGAGTCTTGAACTACCTATAGATTACCAACGGCCTTTAGCACAAAGCACAAAAGGTGCATCGGTAAAGTTCAGTATAGAAAAAGGCTTAAGTGAAGAATTGCAGTTACTAAGCCAGCGTGAAGATACAACCCTGTTTATGACAATGCTGGCGGCATTTAATGTGCTATTATATCGCTACAGCGGGCAGCAGGATGTATGCATAGGAAGTCCTGTCGCCAACCGCATGCAGCAAGAGGTAGAAGGGCTAATAGGCTTTTTCGTAAATACGCTGGCACTAAGAACGGAAGTAAACGGGGACGAAAGTTTTACAGAGTTGTTGAAGCAAGTAAGAGTTACAACGATGGAGGCTTATG
>JBBPZF010000845.1:0-4331 GCA_038199105.1 Chitinophagales bacterium
AAATTTATGATAGTGAAAAAGTAATTTCAAAAAGACAACACGCTGATAAGCCTTTTGTTTTATTTGTACAACCTTGCGTGGCAGATCCATCAAGAGCGCGGGCTGATAAGCACATTGCTTGGGCTTATTGTCATGTACCTAACGGTTCGCAAAAGGATATGACGGATATGATTGA
This sequence comes from Chitinophagales bacterium, assembly GCA_038199105.1. Lineage (GTDB taxonomy): Bacteria > Bacteroidota > Bacteroidia > Chitinophagales > Chitinophagaceae > Ginsengibacter. The sequence continues at coordinate 176 of JBBPZF010000845.1, forward strand.
ACAGCAGGTTGAGCGTTTTGCCCCGGGCTTTAGAGATTGCATTCTTGCACGGCATGTAATGAACACGCACGACATGGAAGCATATAATCCAAATTATATCGGTGGAGATATAAACGGTGGGGCAGCTACAATAAGCCAACTTTTTACAAGGCCGGTTCTGCGGCTTTCACCTTACCGTACTTCTGCAAAGGGAGTATATGTTTGTTCATCATCAACCCCGCCTGGCGGCGGCGTGCATGGCATTTGCGGCTACTATGCTGCAAGAAGGGCTTTAAGAGATTTATTTGAAATACGGCTTGGTTGGTTAAAAGAAGGCATTTAAGAATTCAGGCAATGATGCATAAAGGGAATAAAACGCAATGGTTTTCTTATCGTGTCATTGCTTAATTAGCTTCTTTATATGCCACAAAGTATTTTTTTATTTTTCGTGTAACCGTTTACGGTAGTTGGGTATTAAAGCGGTTGCTTACTCAATAATTTTCTCAGAAATTTTTCCAGATTGTTTGTTTTTGAGTATTAGTTTTTTTGTGCCATAGTGGGTAATTTCTTCTTTTATCAAATAATTTGCTTCGTCATATTCAGTAAGATGATTATCCTTCGTATAACCTTCTTTTCCTCTCCATATATCCAGTTTCACCGGTTCCCATATTTTGCTTTTTGCTGATTTGTAGGCAGCGTCTAAAACGGTATTCACTACATAGCCATCATAAAAAGTTTCCTTTGGTGGCTTGCCGTTTTCCAATGAATCAAGCATGTCCATAAACATGTGATTGTATCCAAGCTCATTCAATTCATCGCCCACGGGAAAGAGCCAGCCGGAATCGCTTTCCGCTTTTTCAGCAATGTAGTCGCCACCTTTACCGGTGGTGAACATTTCGAAGCCGGTCCTTAAAAAATTATTTATCCAGACAGTTCCCTCAGTACCCATAACCTCATCACGCAAATCAAGTCCGCCCCGGAAAGTCCAGCTTACCTCGAATTGTCCGATTGCCCCATTCTCATATTTTACTAAGGCGATAGCGTGGTCTTCTGCCTCGATAGGTTTTACCTGCGTATCTGCCCAGCACATTACTTCTATTGGCTTTATTTCTTTACCGATGTAGCTGCGTGCTATTTCCACGCAATGGCAACCAAGGTCAAGGATGCAGCCGCCACCGGCAAGCTCTATATCCCAAAACCATTCGCTATGCGGGCCGGGGTGCGTTTCTCTTGATTTCGCCCAAAGTATTCTGCCGAGTGCACCGTCCCTGATGCTCTTTTCGGCTTTTATAAATTTTGGTGTATATACAAGGTCTTCAAGATAGCCATTGAAAATGCCCGCTTCTTCCACAGCCAGCAGCATGCGTTTGGCCTCTTCCGCATTTCTGCCTAAAGGCTTCGTAATCATGATTGCCTTCTTATGTTTGCAGCACAGTATAACAGCTTCTTCATGTAAATGGTTGGGAAGAGCAATGCAAACAATATCTACATCAGTATGCGAAATCGCTTCTTCCACGCTCGTGGTGTGGTGATTGACCTTATAATCATCCGCAAACTTTTTTGCTGATGATACTTTTCTTGAATACACAGATATTATTTTATCCTGGTTTCTTGCTCCCTGTAATGAATCGGCATAAAACCTGGCGATAAAACCGGAACCTAGCATGGCAATTTTTTGCATAATTATTCAGTAATTAAAATGTAAGATATATTGTGGAAGATATTAAAATATTAAGTAAAATATTAATAATGAGAGTTTTTTTTTGAATAAGATTGAATTAATTTTCCGCATAAAATTTTATCAATAGCATTCAAACTGGTATTTTTTTATCTTTCTTTAATCCTTTTTTTTTCTTACAGTATTCGGGTTTTATTAAATGTATAATTTACATTTAAACTTAAAAACGATTAGCTATGAGATTAAAACTAACCGCCTATCGTGTATGTGTAACGGTAGCTTTTCTTGCATTCACGTATTCACTTTCAGCGCAGCAAAAAACCATAAGTGGAAAAATAACAGATGCTACAACTGGCCAGCCCGTTATAGGGTCAACCGTAACCATAAAAGGTTCCACTACTGGCACGCAAACAAATGCTGATGGAAACTTTACCATTGATGCACCTGCTTCGGCTAAAAGCTTACTCATATCTTCTGTAGGATATGAAAGCCAGGATATACCCATTAATGGCCGCAATCAAATTACTGTTTCGCTGAAAACTTCCAACTCCACTTTAAATGAAGTGGTAGTAGTTGGCTACGGTACCCAAAAGAGAAAAGACCTTACCGGTGCAGTAAGCAGTGTAACCGCCGCAACCATTGCGAAGGTTCCGGTTGTTTCAACAGAGCAGGCTTTGCAAGGCCGTGCCGCCGGTGTGCAGGTCACCAATAATGACGGTGCTCCCGGTGGAAACATTTCCGTTTTAATAAGAGGTACGGGTAGCCTTGCCAGTTATGGTAATGGCCCCTTATACGTAGTGGATGGATACCCGATTACTACAGGAATCAACAATATCAATCCCAGCGATATAGCTTCCATAGATATCTTAAAAGATGCATCTGCAACGGCTATTTATGGTATCCGGGCTGCAAACGGTGTAGTATTAATAACTACAAAAAAAGGGAAAAAAGGAGGAGCAGAAGTTACAGTGGATGCTTATAATGCTTTCCAAAGTAAACCGAAGATGTACAATCTTTTAAATGCACAGCAGTTTGCTACTTTGTCTAACGAGGTGGAAGCTGCGGATTCAACCCATACTTATTTTGGTTTGCCGGTATGGCACACACCGAATGCATTACATAATGTGGACTGGCAGAATGCGCTTTATCGTCAGGGTCTTACGCAAAACTACAGTGTTGGTATTCGGGGCGGAAGTGATAAAGTTCAATCAGCCATGTCAGTAGGATATTATCAACAAAAAGGTATTGTGGTGGGATCTTATTTCAAAAGACTTTCCCTTGGCCTCAACCTGGATTATCAACCTACAAGTTGGTTGAAATCTTCTACGAGCGCAAAATACACCTCCCAGGATGCAAATAATCCTTTAGGGACCGGATCACTTAATCAATTGGCAGTAAACCCACCGACATTAGATAGCGGCAATAATAAAACCTACCAAATAAGTGATGGTAATGGTAACTACGGTTTTTTTAATCCAACTAATTCTAACGTGTTTAAATTTAGTAACCCGCTTTATAGTATTGCGACAAATCAATATAAAAACATAACCAATTATCTTTTGGCCAGCACTTCTTTAGAAGTTACCTTATTTGAAGGACTTAAGATTAAAACCAATGCGGGTGTAAACACAAGTAATTATAACGGATCTTATTTTCAACCTGAAGATCACAGGGCAAACGATCAATACCCCGGCTCCATTACTGCCAATGCATTCTATTCACAGCATGTAAATAATGTTTTTGACTGGCTCTGGGAAAACACTATTGCTTATGACAAAACTTTTGGATTGCATGCTATAAACTTTGTGGGCGGGGTTTCTGCTCAAAAAACTACAACCACTCTTGTAGGCGCAGGCGGTATTCCACCAAACAATGTTGTTAGGGATTTGGGAACTCTTCAGAATTTAGCTTTCGACAGGTATGGAAACGGCCAGACAGTTGCAACGTTAGAATCTCAATTTGCCCGGTTAACTTATCAATATGCTGATAGATATATTTTAACCGGTACCATTAGAAGAGATGGATCTTCAAGATTTGATACAGGCCATCAGTACGGTATCTTTCCTTCAGGAGCTATAGCCTGGAAAATAAAAAACGAATCATTTCTTAAAAATACTTCCTGGTTAAGTGACCTTAAATTAAGAGGAAGTTATGGTGTAGTAGGCAACCAGGCTTCCATTGGATTATTTCAATATCAGGCATTATATGCCTCGGGTCAACCAGCGAACGTAAGCCCTAATAATTTGGGGTATCCATTTAATGAGATATACCAAACAGGTATAGCGCCAAGCCAGCCCGCTAATCCTGATCTGAAATGGGAAACGGATTACCAAACAGACATAGGCCTTGATGCAGCATTTTTGAATGGGGCGCTTACTTTAACCGCAGATTGGTTCAACAGAAAATCAAAAGATTTCTTGCTGAACCTTGCAGCTCCTGCACAAACAGGATATTTCTTTATAACCCGTAACGTAGGTAGCATGACAAATAAAGGCATAG
>JBBPZF010000846.1:0-6829 GCA_038199105.1 Chitinophagales bacterium
GCATTACTTTCTTTAGAAAACTTTTTCTATGATTTTCTCCGAGGATGAATCAATATAAATTACTTCATCTGTCTTAAACCATATCGACACCCCGATTCCTATTTGCAACACTTCTTCGGATGTTCTTCTTACGATTATCTTTTGGCCGCAGGGAGAAAGATAAATTAATTGTTCGTTGCCCATATTTTCAAAAGCCATCACATCAATAGGACAGGATGGAGTTTCGGCAAAGCTTCCTGTTTGCAGGATTATATTTTCCGGCCGTATACCTATCTGTATCTCTTTTTCTATTTGCTGTGTTATAATTTCCGGCAGCTCCCTACCAAGCGAAATCATACATCCCGAACCTATTTCCAAATAAAATTCATTCCCCATTTTTTTGAGAATACCCTTTATGAAATTCATTGCCGGTGAGCCAATAAACCCTGCAACAAATTTGTTCGCCGGTTTCGAATATAAATGCATTGGTGTATCTAGTTGCATAAGGTTCCCCTTGTTTAAAACAGCGATACGGTTTCCTAACGTCATGGCCTCTGTTTGGTCATGTGTAACATAAATCATGGTTGCATTTATCTCCCGGTGCAATCTTTGTAATTCGATACGCATCTGGCTGCGCAACTTTGCATCAAGGTTGCTAAGTGGCTCGTCAAAAAGAAAAACTTTCGGCCTTCGTATGATAGCCCGCCCGATAGCAACTCTCTGCCGCTGGCCGCCAGATAAGGTTTTCGGCTTGCGATATAGTTCATCTTCTATCTCGAGTAGTTGGGCTGTTTCCAACACTCTTTCCTTAATTTCTTGCTTATTATAATTTTTTATTTTTAATCCAAATGCCATGTTATCGTAAACCGTCATGTGCGGATACAATGCGTAATTCTGAAAAACCATGGCTATATCGCGGTCGCCAGGACTTATATCATTTATTATTTTGCCATCAATAGAAAGCGTTCCTTCCGTTATATCTTCAAGCCCCGCGATCATTCTTAATAGAGTTGACTTACCGCAGCCGGATGGACCGACGATTACCATAAATTCTTTATCCCTTACCGTAAATGAAACATCGTCAATTGCCTTTTTACGTCCACGTTTTTTATCGGTATCCTCATACACCTTTGAAATATTTTCCAATACAACTTCTGCCATGGTTAATAATATTAATGATCGGTTAAGGTAAAATGCTCTTTGGAAATTATTGTGATGCGGCACGCCAGGTCAAGCTCTCCTGAGGCCAAAATAAAATCATCGTGATGCGCTGCAATACCGGTTGTGAAAACAACATCATTCAGATAAATTTTCTCGCTAATATTTTTTGTGAGCATTGGGTCCGCTTCAAGTAATGGGATGCTATCTTCAAGATGCAAAATTTTCATTGGATCATCCTTATCAACCAACGCCCAGAAAGTACGATAAACACCTACTTCTCCCCTGCTTTCCACACCATGATAAATAATAAGCCAACCTCCAGGTGTAAGTATTGGAGGTGTGCCGCCTCCAATTTTCGCGTTAGATTTAGATGATCGCCTTGCTCGCAAAAAGGCATTATCAAAAGGTTTCCAATGAAGAAGATCCGGCGAAGAAGCCATTTGAATAGAAGGGCCGGGATGGTATAAAGACGAAGGAGCCGATGCAAAATAACATTCGCCCAATGGCCTTGTCAGGGCGTAATAATCATTATTGATTTTACCTTCAAACAACAGCATGTCCTTATTCTGATGATCAAGGATAATACCTTTGTTCACATAATTTAATCCATCATCAGACACATACAAAATTGTGGAATGACGCTCGGAACTAACGCAACAGGTTGTCATATAATAACGGCCATCAATAAACGAAATTCTTGGATCTTCGATTCCATATTCCTGGTTGGCATCGGCGGGAGAAATTATTTTATCATAATGAATATTATTTACTACTGAACCATTTTCATTTAACTCAACCGGTAAGAGCCACGATAAAGATGTAAGTGCATAGACCGGAAAATTATACGCACTTATTTTAAATTTCCTCGGATCATCCATACTTACTTCTGCAAGTGGCCATGCGTCGGTGACATATCCTTTTTGCTTATCCCATCGTATGCAATGTGCTTTATCATTCTGCACGGCGTTTGACAAGGCTTCCGCAACTCTCACCATAATCATAAGATTACCATTTGGCAACCTGCACAGCCCCGGATTAAAAGCTCCAAGCACATAAGTTTCCTCCTTCAATTCACGGCGCAATGGAGACTGTGACAGATCAACGTCGCCGGGAGAAAAAATGAGGTGATCAGATTTTATATAATTGTTGTTCATGTATTCAGCAGGCTATAATTATTTAAAAGAATTCAATTAATCTTATACATCAAAAGGAACTTAGACATCAAACTTCGTGATAGCGATCTTCTATTTTTTATATTTATCTAATGCCTTCTTTATCGTGGGATAGCTTTCTATTTTTTCCATTGTTAACAATGCCTCGATCGTTGATTCTGCTCCCGAGTTAACATTCAAATATGTGGCTGAAGCAATCGCGTCATAGCAACGGCCGGTGGTTAGTGAATACATATTTTTGCCCATAACGTTATTCCCAAAAAACCAGGCAGAAAGCTGTCCTGCCATGTCCGCGTATTTTTCGTCACCCGTTAACCGGTAGGCTTCGATTGCCGCAAATACCATTGGCCGTATGCCATAGGCTATTTGCTCAAAACTTTTCTCATTGCTGAGTTGAATACCGCCTCCAGTATTGCTGATCGCGAAGGAAGATTTGAGCCCGTTCTTTAATAACCACGGATAAAAATTATTTATTTCCTTGAGGGCACTGGAAGTATAAGTTGAATCATTCAAAAAAGCGCCGGCCTTTAAAAGCGCATAAGCCTGGTCGTTACCATACGCATGCCATGTGTTCTCCCAACTTAAAAATGCGCCGTAAGGAAAATGCGTTGCATCGCCATGTTGCATCAATACAATTCCATCTGCTAATTTTTTTATGTAAGCATAAATAACAGTATCGCCGGTGCTGGCGCAATATGGTATTAATCCAATAATAAGTAATGCTGCCTGATCTGTGCCACTGCCCGCAGGCAGCCACTCAGGAACAGTGATACCGCTTACTGTTTTTGTTGTTTGCGGAATATTTACAAGATCAGTTTTTATAGCTGCTACCAGCTTATTTATAGCCACCTCCATTTTATCAGCCAGTTGCGGATTTTTCATTTTCACTAAACGAGCGTCTTCCGCAAGGGCTTGTAAAGCACGCCACGACCACCAACCGGGATTGTTTATGCTGGTGATTCCATTCGTATTTATTTGATTGCCGGTCAATAAAAAGTTGTAGAAATAGCCGTTTGAGGATTGCATCTCCAAAAGGAAATTAATAAGCTTAAACGCCTTTGACTGGATAGCCGTATCCGTTAAGTATTTATTGCTTCGCAGATAAACGAGTGCCGCACGGGACACATCATCCACGCAGGTATAACCCTCGCCGGGTGCGCCGGTTAAACGATAATCCGGCGCTTCAGCATAGATGTAAATGCCGGCCGCATCAGTTCCGTCCGCAAATGTTACGGGCGTATATAAATAATTCAAATGAGCGAGGTTAACTAACGACGTGTCAGAAGATGAAACTGGTGGTGCGCTGGCACTCTTTTGTTTTTTGCAGGTGAGTGACATGGAGCAAATTGCAAATAAGAAAAGTATAAATCGTATTCCCTTTTTCATAAGATTATTGTGGTAATAATTCATTTAAAATTTCATCCAGCATGATCGTTACAAACCCTGTTGCTGAGTCTGACACAGCATAAGGTATTATAATTGAATCGCCATGCTGTAATGACCCGCACGTATATACGACGTTCGGCACATACCCTTCCCGCTCTGATTCATCAGCACGCAGGAATGGTTTATTTAACCTTCCAATAATGATAGATGGATCTTCTAAATCAAGAAGAATCGCGCTGATTACATAAGTACGCATAGCGCCTACACCGTGCGTGAGAAGCAGCCACCCTTTCTCAGTTTTCAAAGGTGAACCGCAATTACCCAACTGTACAAATTCCCATTCGTAAAATGGCTCCATCAATGTTTGATATTTATTCCATACATACAAGTCGTCAGAAAACATAATGCTGATCTTTTCTCCTCCCTGCCGCGAGATCATACAATATTTGCCATTTACTTTTTCAGGGAACAAAGCCATGCCTTTGTCGGATATCGCATCACCATACAATGTTCTTATTTTAAAACCATCAAATTCTTTTGTTTCGATTAATTGTGTTTTAATATTATGGCCATTATATGCCGTGTATGTTCCATAATAACAGGAATTGCTACCATCTTTAAATTTTACAAATCTTACGTCTTCCATGCCCATTGATTCCGCGTGCGCATTAGGAAAGATCACCTTTTCGTTGAGCGGTAAATGCGCGGGTGATTCTAATTCGTAGTTAGTATCCAGTATGGCATTGAATTGATGTATAGAAGAATTTATTTCAGCATCAGCAGAAAATGTTGATTGGCTAAAAGCTTTTGTAGCCCGGAACTTCGTAAATGTTTCTGGTAAACTATTCAATAGTTCAACATCAAAACCAGGAAAAAAAGCAGCACGCTTTATCATAAATTCCTTATCATAAGTTGCTTCGACATTCTTCTTAAGCGCGGTAAAAAATCCATTTTGCTCATCCAACAAAATATTATTCTCTCCATCAACAATACCTGTTTGAAACACAACCGACGATACGTGGCCCTCACCGGTAGCTCTCAGGCTCATGATAAATCTTTGTTCACCTTTTTTCAATCCTTGCTGATCGGGATGTGGAACAATTGAAGGATTGAAGAGCGCAGCTGCTTGTATAGAGTATTCCTTTGTAAAAAATGCGCCGAGCAATAATTTTTTCTTATCAGAAAAATGTAAAAGCTCATCAGCATATAAATTATTTATTCTTCTATAGTGATCAAGAAATATCTCTTCTATAGCCCGATGCCGCGTTGCAAATTCCTCCATTACTTTTTGGAGGCCTGCATCCACTTCATCTTCTTGCAAAATGGCAAGCCTTTTAATTATATTAGTTATCCGGTCAGTCCCCGGCAAGTACAGGAACTGTGTTATCAATGCTTTTGGAGATGCATATAATTTTATTGAGCTTTTTATAACTTTCATGGTGAATGTGAATGGGCAATGGTGAATGGGCAAAGCTCACTGTTTTAATTGCGACTGAATTAAGCCTGTGAGAATTTTGAAACACCTAACCATTGATTCTCCCAATTTAGTAGTGTCATAATCTTTTAAATATTCCAATCCGATTGCGATATCAAATGCAGCATCTATTTCTACCAAAGAACTCCTGGAAATCTCGTAAAATCTCTTTCTTTCGATCTCCGATTTCCTGGATGCTCCTTCAGCAATATTTAAATGAACGGATAGCGCCGCCCGCCTTATTTGAGATGTCATTCCAAATTTTTCATAGTCCGGTAACTGTTTAGTTAGCCTGTAACATTCTAAAACAAATGCCTGAGAAAAACTATAAATATCTAATTTCTGATGATTGATTTTTAAGAACATAGAGTTTGTTTGAATGGTGAATGGTGATGTTGTGAATGGTGAATGGTGAATAGTGAATAGTTAATTTGTGAGTCTCAAGTTTATTCCATTTATTGTTTTAATAATTTTAATTCCTGATTTTTAAGAAGTTGCCCCATTCACCATTGCCCCATTCATTGTCCATTCACCATTGCCCATTCACCATTCCCATTCCCATTGCCCATTCACCATTCACCATTCACCATTGCCCATTCACCATTCCCATTCCCATTGCCCATTCACCATTGCCCATGCCCATGCCCATCAATCTTTCAATCCTGACGAAGCCATACTTTGTATAAAATATTTTTGAAAAAATAAGAATGCAATCATAACCGGCAAGGCCAAAAGCACGGCTGCCGCTATTTTTACACCAAGCTGGCTGTCTGCTCTTCCGCCCACGGCGAACAATGTTACGAGTTGCGGCATTGTCATTAGCTTTTCATTTCTCACTACAATCAGCGGCCATAAAACTTCGTTCCATGAACCAATGAAAGTAAGAATAGCGACAGTAATAATTGTCGGCTTTATATTCGGCCACAAAATTTTAAAAATAATTCCAGTTTCATTGCAACCATCCATACGTGCGGCATCTATTAAGGCCTGCGGCAATCCCTGGAATGCCTGCCTGAACATGAGAATGGCAAATGCGCTTACTGCAAAAGGAATAATTAATCCAAGATAAGTATCAACCATTTTTAAATTTACAATTGTAATGTAATTTGGTATCAGCGTAACCTGGAACGGTAAAGACATAGTAAAAACAATTACATAAAATATCAACTGCCGCCCCCTGAATTGCATTTTTGCCAAAGCATAGCCAACGATGGAGCCGGTAATAATTACTAATGAAGTGGTAAGAACAGCGACCAATAAACTATTGATAAGTGACCTGCCGATGGGAATTTTTCCGATCATTGTTTTGAAATTATCCCAACTCGGATGTGCCGGCCACAAAGTCATCGTGCCTATATCTTTCATGGAAGCGAACGATGCACCGATCATCCAAATAAATGGATAAATAAACGTGAGTGCTGCAACTAAAAGCACCACGTACATAAGTATTTTTTTTACAGACATCTCGCCATTGATTTTATCTTTTTATTATTAGGTCATTGGGTCATTGGGTCATTGGGTCATTATTTAAAAAAATGTTTATCCAATAAAATATTCAAGTGACCATTCACCATTGCCCATTCACCATTCACCATTCACCATTGCCCATTCACCATTCACCATTGCCCATTCACCATTCACCATTCACCATTGCCCA
>JBBPZF010000847.1:0-8575 GCA_038199105.1 Chitinophagales bacterium
AAATCGATTATGAAATTAAAAATAAACTAAAGAAGGAAGTAAATATCCAGGATGATAATATTGTAATCAGCTACCTTGGCTCCATTGGTGGCTGGTATCTCACGGATGAAATGATGAGGTTTTGTAAAGTTTTATCAGACAAAATTTCCTCTTCAAAGTTTCTATTTATTACTCCTTATCAGCACGAAAGTATTTTTGAAATTGCAGATAAATTAGGGATAAATAAGGACAAGATTATTGTGAAACATGCAGCCAGAAATGAAGTCCCGCTGCTATTATCGTTGAGCAATTTTTCAATCTTTTTTATCAAATCTTGCTATTCCAAGCAATCATCTTCGCCCACCAAACACGGAGAAATAATGGCTATGGACATACCCGTAATTACCAACGCAGGCGTAGGCGATGTTGGTGAAATTGTAAAAAAATATAACTCGGGCTGTGTGATACGAGATTTTTCTGAGGCAACGTATGAACGAGTGGTTGATGAAGGCTTCTTTGAAAAAACATTTTCTCCCGGTGAAATTCGTAAAGGTGCAATTGAATATTATTCCCTGGAAAAAGCAATAAACAGTTATAAAGAAATATATGATTCCATCCTTCGGCATTAACCACGACTTCACGTAAGAACTTAGCAGAATGACTAACAAAAAAATTGTAATGCTCGCAGCAGAAGGAGATTCCACTAACATTATTTATAATGCAATAGACGCCGAATTTTCTATTGACACTGTAATTATAGAAAAAAAGGAAAGCAAAAAAATATTTATAAAACGTAGGATAAAAAAATTAGGGATCATCACTGTTGGCGGGCAAATACTTTTTCAACTAATCATTGTAAAACTCTTAAATATTTTTTCAGAAAAGCGTATTAAAAATATATTGTCAGAAAATCAATTAAATATTTCTAAAATTCCGTCAAGCAAAATAGTTCATGTGAACTCAATCAATGATAACGCAGTTGCAGAGACGCTTCGCAACATTCAGCCCGATGTCATCATCATCAATGGAACAAGGATCATTTCAAAAAAAATATTATCTGCTATTCCAAGTGTTTTCATTAACGGCCATACGGGCATTACTCCCATGTACAGGGGTGTGCATGGCGGGTATTGGGCACTTGTAAATAATGATCGCAAGCATTGTGGGGTAACAGTGCATTTAGTAGATGAAGGCATTGACACAGGAACCATTCTATACCAGGAGACTATCCAGGTAGCCAAGAAAGATAATTTTGTTACTTATCCATACCTGCAGACAGCTAAGATGCTATCAATTTTATCAATGGCTGTTGAAAATGCTTTGTTCGGAAATTTAAATAAAGTGTCAGTAACCGGCGATTCAAAAATCTGGTATCACCCAACTATTTGGCAATATTTATTTTACAGAATATCTAAAAATGTAAAATAAGTTTTGGCAATTATATCTTTTGCCCCACTGCGTGATAGTAAGGGCTTTGCGGGCTTACTCTAATATTATCAAGACCACTATTCTTCATCAAAGTAATTACTTGTTCTTTAGAAAATCTTTGCTCAAGCGTGGTGCCGTATTTATCTAAGGCATCATTGCGTATAATGAAAAAAGATTTGTTCTGATAGTCCCTTAGTGGTAATTTTTTAGAAAGTTTTTTTAAGCCCATAAAATTTAATAACCTGCCGGTTCCCACAAAAGGCATGTAAGTGGTTACTGCCAGCAGATCGCACGATATTCTTTTAAGCACAGGCGGAAACCTCGATACAATCTTCCTGACGCCTTCACTTACATAAAAAACTGATTTAAATAACCGCCCCCTGTTTTCTAAATTATGATATAAATAGACATAGAAATAACCGCCTTTTTTTACCTTTTTTACACAATCAGTCAGCGCCTTTTGTGTATCAGGAATATGATGCAACACCCCGATACTCATAACAAAATCAAATGTTTCATCATCAAAAGGAATTGTCTCTACAGATGCTTTTGCAATACGTACATTTTCTATTTCACCAAGCAAATAATCCGCGGCCAATACTGCATTGCTTGGGTCAACGGCCTCTATAAATCCGGCTCTTCCGGATAGATATTTTGTCCATCTTCCAGTGCCGCAACCAATATCCAAAGCGTAGGTATTTTTATTAACGATGCTGTCATCTATAATATCGAAATAACTGATCGCCCACGATTTTATTTCTTCCGCCGAGTAGTTCTGAAACTTCAACCACTCATTCCCGAAATCCTTCACAACTAAAGGATCTATGTTATTTCCATCTGTTGAAAAAATATAGATTTCTTTATTGGTACCGTTCACAATTTGCAGCGGGGCTTTATTATAGGCTGTTTTCATAAGCGACAAAAATATAGGTAATGTGCATAAATGCAATGTCTTTTATAATTGCATTTTTCAGTATAAAGCCAACCAGGTACACAAGCTTGCGGTCTTAAATTTATCAGCTTACAACAATATAGAAAGATAGCCTTCGTTACTATTTAGTAAATCCTATTCTTAAAAAACCAATTATCAAACCCTATGGATAAGGTTATCGCCGTGGTTGTAACATACAACCGCCGGGACCTGCTTGCAGATTGCATTTCTGCTTTGAGAAAACAAACACGCAAATTAGACCACATACTTGTAATTAATAATGGCAGCACTGATAGTACCGAAGAATGGCTTCGCAGACAGCCGGACCTTGAATACATTACCCAGAAAAATGTTGGTGGCGCAGGGGGTTTTTGTACCGGTATCAAAACAGGCTTTGAAAATAAATACAATTGGCTTTGGCTTATGGATGATGATGGCTACCCAAAGGAAGATGCGCTGGAAAAACTTCTTGAAGATGATATGGAAGAACTGTGCCTGCGCAATTGCGCAGTGATTGATAAAGACGATAAAAAAAGTTTTGTATGGAAAACAAAAAATTATAAATCTATTCACGAGGTCAAAAGTGACATTATAAAAAATGTTGCACATCCTTTTAACGGCACCCTTCTTAACAGGAAAATAGTTGAAAGAGTTGGCTTCCCGAAAGCCACTTTATTTTTATGGGGAGATGAAACAGAATATTACTACCGTATAATCAGAAAAAATAAAATTCCTTTTTATACTAAAGCTAACAGCATACATTATCATCCTGCATGTGCTTATTCATATAAAAATGATTGGGCATTCACCAGCAACTGGAAAATGTATTATTATGTGCGTAACCGCTTTTTTATTTTGAGAACAAAATTCAGCAATAGCGCTGTTACGGCTTTAATCATGTACTTCGCTTTTTTGATTGCTTTCGCAGCTACAATTGCAGTCTTTCAAAAAACCGACAAACTAAAAAAGTTGAGTTTCATTTTATGGCCAATGGCAGACGCTTTTACTAATAAGTGCAACGCAACACCGGGATTTATTTTAGAAAGACTTTCCTCTTATAACGATTTGAAAGGATTTTTATCAGGCAGAAGTAAAGTTTTAAAGGAACTGTTTTCATCGCCTTCTCCATCATCCTTATAATGATTTGGAGATTCAAAGGCCTTAAACAAAACCATCACATGAATAAAATATTACCTGCAAAATGGGTTTTGGCGACTTAATATTGTTCCCGGTTTTTGTGCTATTATCTTATTTCTTCTTCAGAAGATTGAGAAATAAGTACAGCGATCCATTATTAAAAAAATACCACCGGCAGGGCTTTTGGATTAAGATGCTTGGATGTTTTGCATTTACCATCTTCAGCGTTTATTTGTCTCCGGGTGATAGCATCGGCCTGTACCACCAGGAAGGCAACAATATGTATCATCTTATTTTGCAAAATCCTGATCACCTGCAATGGCTGTTTGGCAAAGGAACTGATTTTGACGAATCGTTTTTAAAAACACCATACAACGTCGGTTATTTCAAATCAGAAGCAAATTTCATTGTTACCAAGTTTGTCGTTCTTTTTTCATTTATCACGCTCGGTAGATATGCCGCAATAAATGTAATATTTGCCTGCCTTGCATTTTCAGGGCTTTGGAAACTTTACCTGTTCTTCTACGAGCAGTATCCGCACATGCATAAAAAATTCGCAATTGCAATTCTTTATTTTCCTACACTAGTTTTCTGGAGTTCCGGAATTTTAAAAGATACACTTTGTATTGCATCCCTGGGTTGGATTACGTATGCAGTATATGAGATGTTGTTTCGCAAGAAAAGGATTCTAAAAAACCTTATTGTTTTTTCCACGTTTGCCTGGCTTCTTGCAATTATAAAAGTGTACATACTTATTTCTTATGTGCCCTTTCTTGTATTATTCATTATACTTAAAAATATGCAGGGCATAAAGAGCCCGCTGTTTAGATACATGCTGGCGCCTGTGCTGATTGCCGGGAGTATGTTTTGTTTTACAAGCGTGCTCAACTCTTATGATGATGAGCTGGGAGCCTATGCTGTACAGGATATTACGAAAAGTATTCAGCATCTTAACGGAGCATTTACAGCAATGAATGGCAATGAAACGGCCGATTCCAATTTTGACCTGGGTGTTGAGTTTGATGGAACTTTTCCCGGGCTTATAAGACTCGCGCCGGTCGCCATTTTTACAACTTTTTTCCGGCCTTTTTTGTGGGAGTCTGGAAAATTATCTTCCCTCATGGCGTCGTTAGAGAGCCTTGTTCTCCTGTTTTTTACTATGTACGTAATTTTCAAAAGCGGGTTAAGAATGTTTATTAAGCTTGTATTATCCGATGCGCTGATTATGTATTGTTTCTTTTTCTCGATTGTGTTTGCGCTGTTCGTTGGCGCCAGTACACTGAATTTCGGAACACTTGTAAGATATAAAATTCCATGCCTGCCTTTTTATACTATATCACTTTTTCTTATTTATGAAAAGGTAAAAGACAGAGCAGCGAAGCGGGCGTTACAAAAGAAAAATTCCTTTGCAAATCCCGGAATACAGTTTCCCCAACTGGCAGTTTGACATTGATATTTTTCTTTCTCTAAAAAAAAATTCGGGGAATAGTTTTAAAATGACCGTAAACGAGACGGCGATATTTACCCGCAAAAAGTAAATATTTGCAATCTATCATTTGGGTTTTCTGATCACAAATATTAAGACTATTTTCGGCAGATAAACCTGGTGTAAATGTGTGGTATTGCGGGCACAGTCAACTCTTTAATTTCTTATGATGATGTTCTTGAAACAATGGGGCATCGCGGGCCTGATGAGCAGAAAGGGTATGCATATCAAAACATAAACTTTTTTCATTTGCGGCTTGCTATCTTAGATATTGCCTGCGGCAAACAACCCATGTTTCTTGGTGATAAATATGTCATTATTTTCAATGGAGAAATTTACAATCATGCGGAGGTTCGTAAGCAATTTAATTTAACCGGCAATACTTTTTCTGATACAGAAACGCTGCTGCTGCTATACGAAAAATTTGGTACTGATTTTCTTAAGTACCTCGATGGAATGTTTGCCTTTGTTATTCTTGACAAAATAAAAAATGAACTATTTATAGCCCGCGACCGTGCGGGTAAAAAACCCTTTTATTATTATCATGATGATAAAAAGTTCGCCTTCGCCAGCGAGCTTAATTGTCTTTTTAAAATCGCCAAGCCGGCAATTGAAACCGCTAACTTTTATCCTTACCTGCGGTTGGGTTCTTTCTATAAGCAAATGACACCTTATAAAAATGTAGAGGAATTGGAGGCAGGAAGTTTTCTTATAGTTAATTGCGATACATTAAATATTTCTGAAACCAGATGGTGGAATATTCATGATTATTATGCTTTACAAAGTCGCGATACTTTTGAAGAAAGTTTAAGTAAAACAGATGATTATTTACATCAAGCGGTAAAGAGAAGGCTTGAATCAAGTGATCTTGAAGTGGGAAGCTTTTTGAGTGGTGGTATTGATAGCGGCCTTGTAACAGCGATTGCTTCTGCTTACAGCAATAAATTAAAAACATTTACTGTATCATTTGATGGCGAATATGATGAAGCTCCGCTTGCTAAACTGGTTGCTGAAAAATATAATACACACCATACAGAGATTAAAATTTCTTTTGATAATCTCGCTGATGATATTGAAAAAATATTAGCAAACTATGGTGAGCCATTTTTTGACAGCTCGGCTATACCAAGCTATTATGTAAGCCGTGAGGCAAAAAAATATGTTACCGTCGTGCTTAATGGAGATGGGGCAGACGAGTTGTTTGGAGGTTATAGAAGGTATGTGCCTTTTGCCCATTATGATTTTTTTAAAAAAAATTATTTGGTAAAAAAGGGAGCAGCCTTTATAAAGAAAGCAATGCCGCAAGCCCATAATAAAAAAACATTTTACAATTATTTATATCGCCTTGCTTCGTTGGCTTCAAAATCAAACCTGGAAATTTATCTCTCTGCCGGTGTAGATATTTTTGAAGATTATACACAGCATATTATTGATCCGGGGTTTGATTATCTTGCTCCCGTTAAGAGCGATTTTGATATGATTGCCGACACTAACTTATCTGGTTTAAAAAAAATAATGGACCTTGATTTTGATACTAATTTATTTGGCGACCTTCTCGTAAAAATGGATATCGCTACTATGGCGCATTCTCTTGAAGGCAGAAGCCCTTTCTTATCGAAAGAGCTATTGGAATATATTCCGGGAATTTCGGATAGCTATAAAATTAAAGGGAGGACTACAAAGTATTTGCTAAGAGAACTTGCAAAAAAATATTTGCCTCCTTCTTTAATTAATCAGCCTAAAAGAGGTTTTGAAATTCCATTAAAGAACTGGGTTGATGATCAACTGAGAGAACCAATTTTCGATTACCTCGTTTCTCCGGGAGCCTATTATAAAAATTTCGTCGATCAAAAATTTGTTCAAAATTTACTCAATAAAAAAGTAACTATATCATCTGAAAAACGGGCAAAAATACTCTGGACATTATTTTCTTTAGAAGTATGGTATAAAAAAGTTTATAAAAATGGGTGACGAATTGAGGGGAAAGAAAATAGCGGTGATGGAGAATGGGCTCTTATCAACTTATACTATGAGAGAAGGTCTGATGCTTGCCCTCTTGCGGCAGGGTTGCGAGGTGCATATAATTGCACATACAAATTCATTTGTATCGCAAGTAGAAAAAATGGGGCTGAAAGTACATAACGTGGGTTCAGGTAACATGAATCCATTTAGAGTTGTACGATACATATATAACGTAAGAAAAACTTTAAAGAGTATCAATCCTGACGTTTGCCTTACGTTCAGCATACGCCCGGCAATTTGGGGAAACCTTATCACGCGGCAATTGCACATTCCCACTATTACCAATATCACTGGCGTTGGCCCGTTGTTTACAAGTAAAAATATGGTGTATAGAACGGCCCGCAGCATGTATCGCAATGCATTGAGCAAAACAAAAAAGGTATTTTTTCAGAATGCTGATGATATGAATTTGTTTCTCGAAAGAAATTTTGTAAATCCTGCAATTGCTGAAACAGTACCAGGCTCAGGCGTTGATTACAATAAGTTTAAGCCCCGTATTTTTAAAGAAAAGGATCATGGAATTTTCATCTTTTTATTTATTGGAAGGTTGATAAAAGATAAAGGCATCTTCGAATATTTTGAGGCAGCAAAATATATAAGAAAAAAGTTTCCGCATACACACTTCCATATAATTGGGCCATTCTGGACGCAGAATTTGAGAAAAAATACCATCACCCATTCTCAATTACAAAACTGGATAGACGAAGGAATTATTGATTACCTCGGAGAAAAAAAGGATGTAAGAAATTTTATTGCGGAGGCCGATTGTATTGTGCTACCTTCTTACAGGGAAGGCACATCAAACATATTACTGGAAGCTGCCAGTATGGAAAAGCCCGTGGTTACTACTGACACTACCGGTTGTAAAGAGATCGTAGAGGATGGTATTACAGGATTACTTTGCCGCGTGAAAGATGAAAAAGATCTTGCAGCAAAGATGGAAATGATGATCACGCTAAGTGAAGAAGAAAGAAACAACATGGGCAAAAAAGCAAGACAAAAGATAATAAAAGAATATGATAAGCAAATAGTTGTTAACGCTTACATCAGAGCAATTAAAGAAGCGATAAGCCACAATTAAAAAAGGGTTGTATCTCTTTTTAATCAATAAGATTTATTTTTTGAATTCAAACCTTACAAGCTTTTTTTTGTAATAGAGTAAATAACCTCATTATGCTCTTTACAATAAAAGATATTGAAAATCTTTCTGGTATTAAAGCACATACCATTCGTATATGGGAGCAGCGTTATTCTTTTTTAAAGCCGCAGCGTTCCGATACCAACATACGCTACTATACCAATGATGATCTTAAAACCATTTTAAATATTGCGCTTCTTAACAAGTATGGCTTCAAAGTTTCTCACATAGACAAAATGAGTCCTGAAAAAATTGCGGAGAATGTGCTTTTACTTTCTGACTCCGGGGCCAAAGATCATTTAACTGTAAACCGCCTTTTGGAGTGCATGGTTGATTATGAAATAGAAAACTTTGAAACCATTCTCAATGAAAGCCTCCACACATTTGGTATGGAAAAAATGATGCTTAAGATTATCTTCCCTTTTTTGGAAAAGGTCGGCTCCCTATGGGTTAC
>JBBPZF010000848.1:0-8301 GCA_038199105.1 Chitinophagales bacterium
CCAAAGTTGCGAGGGTCATTATCCATTTTTTTACCTGTTCGTTCCAGCTTACTTTGGGATCGCGAAAATCCTTTATTCCCGGATTTTTAAGCACCGGGTTGCCGGAATATTTCGTCCATGTTTTTCCTTCATCAAGGCTATAAGCAATGCTTTGATTTTGAAAAGTGATGCTTCCCGATTTTTCGCCAATAGGATCATGACGCGTAAAAATCGCTAGCAGCGGCACTTTGCCATCTCTACCAAAGCCTGAGGTATTGTTGGAATCCACAACGGCGCTTCCTGAAAAGATGTAACCAAGACTATCAGGATACAGCGCTATTGGTCGTTGTTCAAAATGCACCAGGTCTTTACTGGTGGCATGTCCCCAATGCATCGGCCCCCAAACTGTGCTATCTGGGTAGTATTGATAAAACAAGTGATATTCATCGTCAAAGTAGACCATCCCATTGGGATCGTTCATCCAGCCGGTCTTAGGAGAGAAGTGAACTTGAGGACGATACTGTTCATTATAATCTTTTGAATTTGTTGCACCTTTTTTAATAGTAGTGCAGGAACAAATAAAGAGCAGTATTAAATAAAAGTTTCTTCTCATGTTGGTAATATCAGCAACGAAAAATTTTGCGTGTATGATATTTATAAACGAATGAGGCTATGCGAGGAAAGTAAGCGTATTGAATACATGTTGACAATCATCTCAACCACCATCTTTAAACTTCCGAAATCGCTTTATCAGCAACTGTGAACAAGAAGCGCAGCCGCACATCCAATCGTTTTAAGAAAGCAAAACCATGCTGCCCAAAACTTATAGATGAGCCAACAAATTGCAGAAAAAAATTACCCAAACAATCTTCAGCGGTCAGCATCCAATTTTTGTATGTGCCGGATTTCAAAAGTCCCTAGCCGCAAAGGGGAAAAGAAGTCAATCCTATAAATGCTGTATTGCTTTTTTTGTCTTTTTTGCTTTGGTTTCAACTGCCTCTGCAGCATCTGCCAAATAATCTGTCGCATCGTCTTTATAATCAGAAAATATCTTACCTATTTTTTTCCTCGTTTTTAATCCACTTTGAGGTGCGAATAATATACCGACGGTTAGACCGGCTGCAAAAGCTTTTAATACATTCATCATGGTGGTGAAATTTAATTGTTATAAAAATAAAATAAAGTAAAGTAAATATATACAAATCCGGCAAGTTCACTTTACAAGATTAGTCATCAACAACAGAGCGATTAATTTAACTGCTTAATTATTTACCGGGGCATAAAAAAACCGGGAAGAAATACCCCGGTTTACAAAAAGTGTTTGTGGATTAATTATCACGGGCCGCTTTCTCGGCTTCGTTATCCAACTTGTTAGCTGCTTTTTCTGAATCATTTTTTGCAGAATTCGCTGCATTTTCAGAAGAAGTTTTTGCATCACTAAACGTGTTTTTTATAGCGGCACCGGCCTTGTCAAAGATGTTTCCACCGTCTGCTTTTGCATCGTTAGCAGCTTTATTGGCTTCATTGTCAGCATTATTAGCAGCATTTTGTACACCAGTTTTTACATCCTTACCAGCATTTTTAACTGCTGTACCAGCATCGCCAGCGGCATCTTTTAGTTTATTTCCTAAACTTTCATTTTCATTAGACATATCGAGTGTTTTTATGATTAAAAAATAAAATCCCGATAAACAGGTTGCAATTAATATGCCATCGCTTGAATGCACCTTACAAGATTAGTGAAACTAAGTTGCTACTTTATATGATGTGAGCCAACTATCGGAATCGAACCGACGACCCTTTCATTACGAATGAAATGCTCTTCCATCTGAGCTAAGTTGGCTTTTGTGTAAGTGAATTTAATTATAAAAAATACAAAAGCATGATGAATGAATGGCGAACAATTATTCATCATGCTTTCGGAAAATACCATGATCAATCACATAAAATTATTTTCATCAGCACTTGGGCCGTAACTGCCTGGTATAGGAATATTAAGCAACCTCAGATAAACGCCTAATTGCGCACGATGATGTATCTGCTGGCTGAAAGACATTCTTATCACTTCCAGTTTTGGATCGGCACTTAGAATTTTTTCTCCATGCCTCAGTGTCCATATCTTATCCAATACGTTTTCATTTTCCGGTATTAACCTTGATAAACCTTCGTTATAGCGCTTCTCAAAATAATCCATCAGCTGTTTGTTATTGTTTATATCCGGCTGCTCATACGACTTGGCGAAATCCAGTTCATCCGATGTAAACACCATATAAATCCACCCTGGTAAATCCGCAAGATGTGTAACAAGGCTTTTAATAACCATGCTTTTTTCATGCGGCTTATAATCAAATTTATCACCAGGAACTATTGAAAGCATTTTACGTGGCTGCAAAGGTTGTGAGTGAGCAGTAAATCTCACTCATAAATATCACGACAACAATAAGATTATTTAATAAAAAATTTACAAAAACGCAAATATGGCTCCTAATTGCGCAGCCTAAAAAACAAAGATAACGGAGGTAATAAAAAATATAAAAGTACTATCGAAACATAGTAACCAGGAAGCTGAAAAACTAATTGCTTACTATCAAGCCAATACAGAAAAGATGGATTATAAAAAGTACCAACAAATAGGATGCAGCATAGCTGCTGCTCAATCTTGCGAAAATTTGGGTTGCACCTGGTCACATTGGCTATTTTTTTTAGAACATAAAATACTATGGTCAAAAACTTATTTTTAATCAGCTTGCTATTTTTCATGGTCAATGCTTTAGTCGCCCAGCAAATGGATAGCACTATGAATATTTACAGGGAGCATTATGCCTCTGAAAAAATTCACATACAAACGGATCGTGCTGTTTATCGAAGAGGTGAAACCATTTTTTACAAAGCGTATTTACTTTCAAATAGTGATCTGTCTACGCTGAGTAAAACGCTATATACAGACTGGTACGATGAATCGGGAAATTTATTACAGCAAACTGAGGCTCCTATATTTATAGCCGGCGCTAAAGGTTCTTTTGACATTCCCGAAAACTATGCGGGCAATCAGCTGAATTTAATTTCTTACACAAAGTGGATGCTCAATTTTGACACCGCCTTTATTTACAACCGTACCATTAACATCTATCGGCCAAAAAATAAGACGTCTCTTAAAGATAATGAAACAACTCAATCTCTAAAACCCTACGTGCAGCTTTATCCCGAAGGAGGCTTTAGCGTTGCAGGTTTAAATAACACAATTGCCTTTAAAGCAACGGATCAATCAGGCGTGCCGGTTAATATAAAAGGGATAATAACAAATAGTAAAGGAAATCTGGTTGACTCCTTTATCTCTGTTCATAATGGAATGGGAGAGTTTTCCATGGTAATAGAAAAAGGAGAAACATATTTTTTTAATTGGGTGGACGAGCAAGGCAATACGGGAAGCAATAAACTATCGGCTCAAAAACAATCAGGGGCATGCCTCGGTGTATCACATGCCGGAAAAAAACTTTTCTTTACCATTCAACGAAGCACGGACTGCGGCAAAGAATTTAAAACATTGCACCTGCTTGTGCATAAAAATGAAACCCTTCGGTATAAGCTTGATATTGACATGTCAGTTAAAAATATCATAAGTTCAGAAATTAATTTAAGCGACTTGCCAACAGGCATTGTTCAGTTTACACTTTTTAACGCGAACTGGGTACCCGTTGCAGAGCGTATAATTTTTGCGAACAATCAGAACTATTTCTTTACGCCACTAATTACCATAAAACAAAAAGATCTTTCCAAAAAAGGATTAAATGAAATTGAAATATCTGTGCCTGATACCTTACTTACCAGCATGTCTGTCGCTGTTACAGATGCAAGCCTGGGCGGTGTAGATGGAGATGATATCTTTTCAGACTTTTTGCTTAGTGATGAAATAAAAGGGAGAGTATATAATCCGTCATATTATTTTTTACAAAAGACAGAATCTGATTCTATAGAAATGCAGCTTGATTTAGTTATGCTTACCAATGGCCACCGCCGCTTCGACTGGGAGCAAATTGCCATGGGATCGTTGCCATTCATTTCTTATCCGCCTGACACAGGTTACCTGCAAATAAAGGGACAGTTACCAGCAAATAAACCGTTTAAAGCGAAAGACCCTTTAACGATTAATGTGATGATGCAGACAAAAGACAGCACTAAGAATATGCTTGTAATATCTATAAAAAGCAATGGCTATTTTGAACAAGACAACTTATTTTATTATGATACAGTAAAACTTTTTTACACTATAAACACGAAAAAGAATAGCATAGGTGTTGTAAAATTTCAAAACGGTTTAATGAAAGATGCAGAAAGAAAAAATTATTTTATCAATCACCATTTTACGGCATATCAGCACTATGCATCCACATACAATGAACAAGGCATGGAAAAACCAGGTGACGACAGCAGCTTTTTTAAACAACAGGAGAAGCAAATATTTTTGGCTTCTAAGACATTGAAACCGGTGATAGTTACGGCAAAAACAAAAACCACGAAGCAAATATTGGATGATTACTACACCCGTGGAATGTATGCAGGTGAAGGCAATAACATTGCAGTTGATGTAGAAGGTGATGTTCATGCGATCGGAAGTAATATTTGGGATTATTTGCAATCTAAAATTCCCGGGCTGAATGTTTCTGGCTACCCGGAACGGATACCTACCTGGTATCTCAATTCACAAGGCATTCCTGGCATTCCGGCTATATTGCTAGATGAAGCGCCTATAAGTCTGGCCGATGCCGGCGGTATTAATATTAATAGCGTTGCTTATGTAAAAGCATTAGACCCCCTTTTCTTGGTTCTATGTTAAATGGCTTTTCTGGAGTTATAGCTCTGTATTCTAAAAGAAGCTACTCCCCGGTTTATAGTAATAGCAGTGAACCCGGGCTTGAAACTTTCTTTTTAGAAGGATACGATAAATTCAGGGAATTTACGCAGCCTGATTACCGATAGCAAAATTAAAGAAGAGCCCGATACCAGGGCTACATTGTATTGGAATCCATTTATACTAACGGATAAAAATAACACCTCGAGTGTAGTATCTTTTTATAATAACGGCATCAGCAAAAAGTTATGTCTCATTTTGGAAGGGATAAATATAGAGGGTAAAATGACGAGGATTGTAAAGATTTTGGAATAGATAGTACGATGCATTAAATAAATCTATTCTCTCTTAAAAAAAATTCTGACCTATAAAAAATTCATCAAAGAAATCGCTTTTCTTTTATAAGCGTTTTGGGATTGCTTCAAGAGAGAATAACGCAACCATGCAGCTTGTGTAATGGCATGCAGGCAATAAAATTCAACAATGCAGAAAGCACGTATCGCTGCATTAGAAAAATATGCCGACATACAGTGCTTTTTTAGCCAAAGTAATTTTGTCTCAGGGAGCTACAAACCAATTATAAAAAATCTTTGCAATATCGCGACAGGTTAATCGCCAGGTAATATTATAACTGAGGAAATGCGTTTACTCGAAAGATTTTATTACAATATTGTAAGGTAGATCGGGAGATAGACCAATAAAAATAAGGAATGATTTGTATTTGCGTTTGAAGATTACGTGGTTGTCAGCTCCAAAAAAAAAGGAGCAAGATTTCTCTTACTCCCTGAATTTATTCTTCATTAAAATATCAGCTTATTCTTCCTCATCGTAAGCCATAGCTTCTTTAGCCGTCATCAGCAGTTCATACTCTTCCTTGCTGCCTACGATCATATTTTCAAACTCTCTTAAGCCCGTACCTGCAGGTATCGGATGCCCGGTTATTACATTCTCTTTTAAGCCAAGCATTGTATCTGTTTTACCTTGAATGGCTGCAGACGACAACACCTTGGTTGTTTCCTGGAATGACGCGGCAGATATCCAGCTTTGCGTACCAAGAGAAGCTTTTGTAATACCAAGTAACAAAGGAGAAGATGTTGCAGGCCTTGCATCGCGGTACTCAACTGTCTTTTTATCTGCACGGCGAAGCACTGAATTTTCTTCCCTTACTTCACGCAAAGTAACTATTTTACCAGGGCGGAGTTTGCTACTATCACCCGATTCAGTCACTACCTTCTTATCGAATATCCAGTCGTTCTCAGTATTAAAATCATACCTGTCTTCAGTATCTCCTTCAAGGAATTTAGTATCGCCAGCATCTTCAATAGTTATCTTACGCATCATCTGGCGAACAATTACTTCAATGTGCTTATCATTGATTTTTACGCCTTGCAAACGATATACTTCCTGTATTTCATTCACTACATATTCCTGAACAGCGAACGGCCCTTTTATTGAAAGAATATCTGCGGGAGCAATCTGTCCATCAGACAATGCAATACCGGCTTTGATGAAGTCACCATCCTGTGCAAGTATCTGGCGGGTGAGTGGTACAAGATACTTTTTAACAACACCATCTTTTGCCTCAACTATTATCTCCCTGTTTCCACGCTTAATGTTACCAAATGATACTACGCCATCTATCTCTGAAACTACTGCTGGGTTACCTGGGTTTCTTGCTTCAAACAATTCAGTAACACGTGGCAAACCGCCTGTGATATCTCTTAATTTGCCCAGTACTCTCGGTATCTTTACTACTACCTGTCCTGCCTTCACCTCTTCTCCTTCTTCCATAATAATATGGGAGCCAACCGGCAGGTTGTAGTTTTTGGATTCTTTTTTTCCTTCAATTATAAGAGAAGGTATTCTCGCCTTATCCTTAGTTTCTATTACTACTTTTTCCCTGTGGCCGGTTTGTTCGTCCGCCTCTTCACGGTAAGTAATACCATCAGCAATATTATCAAATTTTACAGCACCCTCTATTTCAGAAACAATTACATTGTTGAAAGGATCCCATGTACAGATCACTTCACCTTTGGTAATTTTTTGTCCATCCTTCACATTGAGTGTAGCGCCATAAGGAACGTTGTTTGTAATCAGCAACCTGTCATTCTTCACATCCATTATCCTAACCTCGCCGGTACGACCAATAACAATTTTTATTTTTTCTTTAGCATTGCTCAATGCGTCTACCGTACGCAAGCCATCAAATTGAATGGTACCATCAAACTTGGCGGCTAATGTGGATTCTACCGAAGCCGATCCTGCCACACCACCCACGTGGAATGTACGCAGAGTAAGCTGTGTACCCGGCTCACCAATTGATTGTGCTGCGATAATCCCCACGGCATCTCCTTTCTGCGCTGTATAACCAGATGCAAGGTTTTTACCATAACATTTTACACAAACACCACGGCGGCTTTCGCATGTAAGTACAGAACGGATTTCTACGATCTCGACGCCAGCTTCATCTATTTTATGCGCAATTTCTTCCGTAATATTTCCCCCCGCTTCTACTATCAATTCTTCTGTAAGAGGAGTGTATACATTGTGAAGAGATGTTCTTCCCAAAATACGATCGTACAAAGGCTCGATAATATCTTCATTGTCTTTTAATGCAGACGTAGCAATTCCCCTAAGTGTTCCGCAATCTTCATCGTTTATTACCACATCCTGTGCAACGTCAACTAGTCTTCTTGTGAGGTAACCGGCATCGGCTGTTTTCAGTGCAGTATCGGCAAGGCCTTTACGTGCACCGTGCGTAGATATAAAGTATTCCAATACATTTAATCCATCTTTAAAATTAGAAAGAATAGGATTTTCGATGATCTCACTTCCTGAGCTACCTGATTTACGCGGCTTAGCCATCAGTCCTCTTATACCTGCTAGTTGTTTGATCTGTTGTTTAGAACCCCTTGCACCAGAATCCAACATCATATACACCGAATTGAAGCCTTGCTTATCAGCAGCCAATTCGCGAATAAGCGTTTCCGTTAGACGAGTATCTACCCTGCTCCAAATGTCAATGATACCGTTGTACCGCTCGTTGTTTGTAATTAAACCTGAATTGTAATTATCCCAAACTTCATCAACCTCACCGGTAGCATTATCTATCATTTCCTGTTTAGTATCAGGAATGATAAGATCATTTATATTAAATGATAAACCACCCTTGAATGCCATACGGAAGCCAAGCTGCTTAATATCATCGAGGAATTTTGCTGTAGAAGGAATATTGGTCCATTTTATAATGTCGCCAATTATTTCACGCAAAGCTTTTTTCGTGAGCAATGCATTTACAAAGCCTGCATCTTTTGGAACATGTTGGTTAAAAATAACTCGGCCAACTGTGGTATCAATTAATTTTTTCTCTAAGGTGCCATCATCATTGCGAACGTTAACTTTTACCTTGATGTTAGCGTGCAGGTCAATCATCTGCTCATTGTACGCGATGATAACTTCTTCTGGAGAATAAA
>JBBPZF010000849.1:0-3249 GCA_038199105.1 Chitinophagales bacterium
CGCAGAGTTGTTTGTTTTGTCTGCGGAACCTCTGCCTCTCATTGTCTCTGCGGTGAAAGTGCTTCATAAAAAGTTACTTAATTTAAAATCCGATTATTTAATTTCAGGAATGTTTTATTACTAAAAAGACGAAGGAGAATGTACAATGCATTCATTTCATATTCTCATACCGCTATCGATACAGCCTAAAGTGGATTGATGTTTTCCGTGAAGATGAAGTGAAGAAACCATGTATAGCATTACTATCAGCCGGTAATGAACTTTTGAAGGCAGCTCCTCATTTGTGGTCAAATATTGAAGTAGCCCTTTCACAGTCGGAATATCTTATTTATATGGCATCGCCTTTATCTGCATCTTCCAAATGGGCTGCAAAGGAGGTGGAATATTGGCTGGAAAATAAATCAATTGATAAATTACTGATCGTATTAACTGACGGGGATATTTTGTGGGACGATGTTTCCAACACTTTTCTTAATAAGGATAAAAATTCTCTGCCGGATATACTTGAAAATAAATTTACTGAGGAGCCTTTCTATATTGATCTCCGCTTTGCCCGCACAGAGCAGGATATATCGCTTCTTAATCCCATTTTTAATAAGGAAGTGTTGAAGCTGGCCGCCCAGCTACATGGTAAAGAGCCGAAAGATCTTGCCGGTGAAGAAGTGACGGAACACCATAAAGTAATACGTTTAAGAAATATAATAGTTAGTGTCCTGGCCCTATTAGTCGTTTTATCAAGCAGCGCGGCATGGATAGCAAAAAAAAATCTTAATGAGGCCAGGAAACAAAAGAACATAGCAGTTAAACAGGAAAAGATCGCGATTGAAGAAAAAAATATTGCCCAGGCAAATTACTTAATATCAGAAGCAAAGAGCGCGGCTGAAAATGATCCCACTTTAGCTTTGAGGCTGGCCGAAGCAGGAATGGCCTTACAGAATGATCCGGCTTTGGTGAGACAGAGTTAAAAATTTACCGTGAAAATTCCTTCTACAAAATAATTTCAACCCAACGTGCAGACATATATTCCCTGGCTGTATCACCCGATGGAAAAATGATACTAACCGGCTCTGCAGATAGCATAGCACGTTTATGTGATCTGAAAGGAAACATTGTAAAAATATTTAAAGGTCATTCCGGTGAAGTTATTTCAGTTGCTTTTTCGCCTGATGGCAAAACCATCCTTACCGGCTCTGCTGATAAGACAGCCCGTCTATGGAATCTTTCGGGCAACGTTATACATGAATTTACCGGCCATACTGATGCAGTTGCTTCAGTTGCTTTTTCTCCCAATGGCAAAACAATTCTTACAGGTTCCGCAGATAAGACAGCCCGGTTGTGGGACCTTAAAGGAAATATTTTAAAGAAGTACGAAGCTCCATCAGGAATTGGTCACGTTGCTTTTTCGCCCGATGGAAAAAATATACTTGCGAGCCTTGGTAATAACACAGCCCGTCTGTGTAATCTGCAAGGAAAAGTTCTCCAGGAATTTAAAAACCCTTCCGCCGGATTTGGGATCTCAGGATCGTTTTGCATTGCCTTTTCGCCTGATGGCAAAACAATTCTTACAGGTTCCGCCTCTCTTGATAATACCGCACGCCTGTGGGATTTAAGAGGACATATTCTGCAGGAATTTAAAGGCAAAGTTTTAAATGCACCTTATAATATTACATCAGCAGTTTTTTCACGTGATGGCAAAAAAATTCTCACCGGTTCGGAAGATCAGAAGGCTTGTTTGTGGGATATTAAAGGAATATTTTACAAGAATTTAAAAGTCTTTGTGGAACTGTTTATAAAGTTGTTTTTGCCACGGATGAAAAAACAATACTAACGGCCTCGGAAGATAAAAAAATTCGGTTGTGGAACCTTAAAGGAAATAGCTTGATGGAGTTCAAAGGTCACTCAGGTGAGATATCATCTGTAGTGTTTTCACCTGGCGGAAAAACGATTCTTACCGGCTCCAATGATAAAGCTTTACGTTTATGGGACCTGGAAGGAAACACAATACAAGAATTTAAGGGTCATTCAGCCGAAGTTGATTGCGTGTCTTTTTCACCCGATGGAAAAACAATTCTTAGCGGTTCGGCTGATCAGACAATGATTTTATGGGATCTGCAGGGAAACATTTTGCAGAAATTTGATAACCATTTTTTTGATGATGGCCATGATGTTACCACTATAGCTTTTTCCTCTGATGGAAAAACTATCGTCAGCGGTTCAGACGATGACACTGTGCGCTTGTGGGATCTTCACGGAAATATTATTAAAGAATTTAAAGATGCATCACCGGAAGGTTTTGCAATTAAATCGGTAGCTTTTTCTCCTGATGGAAAAAAAGTTCTTACCGGCTCTTCTGATGGTGTCACTCGTCTATTGGACTTGCAGGCAGATACTATTACCAATGAATTTAAAGGGTCTGAGGTAGTTAATTCGGTTGCTTTCTCCCCGGATGGAAAAGCGGTTCTAACGGGTTCGGAGGATGGCGTTGCACGTTTATGGAATATTGCAGGAAATACTATACAGGAAATAAAAGGCCATACAGCACCAATCTCTTCCGTAGCGTTTTCCCCAAATGGAAAAGCAATTCTTACCGGATCCATTGATAATACAGCCCGCCTGTGGGACTTGCGGGGACGCACCCTCCAGGAATTTAAAGGGTTTTCTTCATGGATCAATTCTGTTGCTTTTTCACCAGATGGAAAAACAATTTTGACCGGCTCTCTCGATAAAGTAGCCCGCTTGTGGGCAGTATCTATACCCCTACATGATTTTCTTAAAGCGATAACATAGAACCGCTTTCTCCTGATCAAAAAAAACAATACGGGGTTAAATAATAGGGTTGAAATTTTTGATTAATAATGCATTACTTCCGCATTTTCTGTCTTAACTGTTGGATTGATCTTCTACTCAAATTTACTCATTGGTTATCTTCACTTCCATCACTATAACTTTTCTTATACTGTGATCGTAACATAGGGAAAACATGTATGATTGCCTGGACTTTAAACATATTCTCCTGCTGCATAACCAAAATTACCATTCTTAATATTTAAGCTTTTTGAATAACAGCAATTATTATAATTGAATCATTAGCCAAAACAGCCTGCTTTTCTTACTTTTCATTTTTGCTATTTGCTCCCCAGAACGGCAGGAATATCTTTCTAATAAATGCACTTACCGGTTTTTGAATTAGTAAATTATATTTTTATCAGGAGCCGGCAGTTCCCATGCCGTCGTCATCAGCATCTGAAG
>JBBPZF010000850.1:0-9182 GCA_038199105.1 Chitinophagales bacterium
GGCAAAATTAATTCATTGTAGCTAATAATGTGGCTTTTTGTTGGGAGTGTGAATGAAACCACTGCGAATTAGCTATTCAATAAAATATCTTCAAGAGATGTCGTGTTATGAATTTAAAGGAATAAGGCCTGTTGTGCATGCATCATCTTTCATACATCCGCAGGCTGCAGTAACAGGAAATGTGCTGATAGGTAAAAACGTATATATCGGCCCTGGTGCGGCGATACGGGCAGATTTTGGGAGAATAATTATTGAAGATGGCTGCAATGTGCAGGAAAATTGTACCATTCAAAACAGGTGAGTGATGAAATGATTGAATGGAAAACAGAAGGCACAAAAATTTACCAGCAGCTTGCTGTCGATATGCAAAACGAATGGAGAGCCTGTGAGCCACTCACGGAGGCGGGAGAGAGCAACGAGGCCATTGATAAAGTCAACTATAAAACCTGGACTGAATCAAAAACAAATACATAATAGGTAGATTACTTTTTCTCCCAAACTATTTGCTTGCCGCTTGCCTCGCTGGCAAAGTCAGCCATTTTTCCATCCCCTTTTCCAGTGTATCCACCATCAGGATATCCTAAAATATTACAGGCGCTGTCATAAACGATATTGTATTTATCGCAACAAGGCGATACTAAATAATATACAGTTTGATTCTTATAATTAAAACGGGAAACAGATTGGGGCGAACCATTGGGCCCGGCGACCATGGTGTTGATTATTGATTGAAAGCACGCCGGCATTGCATTTTCCGAAGTAGTTTCATTTGACGTTTGCATTTTTTTATTTGCGGCGCACGACATCATCAATGAAATAAAAAGAACAATTGTTATTATTTTAAGCATAATTTTTTTGTATCTCTGTGCAAAAACAATTCCTAAAAAAACTTACCGACCTTTACCCCAATGGAAAGAACAAATTTTATAGACCTGATCAAGGTCTATTGCAGAAGTGGGCATGGAGGCGCAGGCAGCAGGCATTTCATGCGGAATAAACTTACAGCCTTTGGTGGCCCGGATGGTGGTGATGGCGGGAGAGGGGCGCATATCATTATGCGTGGCAATAAAAACCTCTGGACTTTATTGCACCTGCGATATTTTAAAAATATTCTTGCAGAAAACGGAACTGACGGCAGTAAAAATAACAGTACAGGTAAAGAGGGAAAAGATGTTTATATAGATGTTCCTTTAGGCACCATTGCAAGAGATGAAGAAACAGGAAACCTTGAAGCAGAAATTTTAGAAGACGGCCAGGAAATTATTTTAATGAAAGGCGGACGGGGTGGCCAGGGCAATTCACATTTTGCAACGCCAACCAACCAGGCGCCTACACACGCCCAACCCGGTGAGCCGGGCGAAGAAGGCTGGAAGGTAATGGAGCTGAAAGTTTTGGCTGACGTAGGCTTGGTGGGTTTCCCCAATGCAGGAAAATCAACTTTGCTTTCAGTGATTACGGCGGCCACCCCAAAGATTGCTGATTACGCTTTCACTACTCTAACGCCACAACTTGGTATGGTGGCATATCGTGAAAATAAAAGTTTTTGCGTAGCTGATCTTCCGGGAATAATTGAAGGTGCCGCTGAGGGAAAAGGGCTGGGATACAGGTTTCTAAGGCATATCGAACGCAATCCTGTTTTGCTGTTTGTGATACCGGCAGATAGCAATGATCACAACGCGGAATTTGAAATTTTGCAAAACGAATTGAGAGAATACAATCCTGAATTGCTGGACAAAAAATTTATAATTGCTATAAGCAAAAGCGACATGCTTGACGATGAATTGAAAGAAGCGATTGCGAAAGAATTACCAAAAAATATCGAACATCTTTTTATTTCATCAATTACAAACAAAGGGCTGGTGGAATTAAAAGATGTATTGTGGAAAGCATTAAATGAGAATGCGCAGGGGATGCAGGTAAAGGAGTCAAATGTTTAATTTAAAAAGAAAAAATTAGTTAAAAGCAAACTGCATACTCAATGTTTGTAAAATGAAGAAATTAAAAATATTAATCGTTATTGTATTAATGCTTTTTTTACAAAGACAACTTTTTGCGCAAATGATGTTAAGTGCAAAAATAAAAGAGAAAGAAACTGTGAAGAAAAGCATCGGAGAAGAGCCCATAAGAATTAACCTAAACAAAAGTGATTATAAAGGCATTTGTAATTTCGATG
This sequence comes from Chitinophagales bacterium, assembly GCA_038199105.1. Taxonomy (GTDB): domain Bacteria; phylum Bacteroidota; class Bacteroidia; order Chitinophagales; family Chitinophagaceae; genus Ginsengibacter. Next base: position 2,174 of record JBBPZF010000850.1, read on the forward strand.
TAATCGTTGATGAAACAAATGCGTCTGCGGCATATAAAAGAACAATCGAACTTACCGACACGAGCGGCGAAAGCCTCTATACATCGGATGAATCGAACACACCTGGGGTTTATAAAATTGATCTTTCTTCTATCTGTAAAGAAATATCATCTCAAACAATCATTAAATTGATGTTACTTAAAAACCCTGCAAATGATAAGATGATGCTGCCTTCAAAAATGATACAGCTTGCAGAAATTCATTTAAAATAATTCATGCGGAGAAAAATATTATTTTTTATAAATCCTATCTCAGGTACGGGCAGTAAGCTGCGGCTGGAAAGAAAGATCATCAGAAAATGTTATGACCACAATGTCGCCTTTGAAATGTTATTGACGGCTGAAGACGGCAGCTATTCTTTTTTGCGGGATAAGATCAAAGAAGAGAAAATCACCGACATAGTTATTTGCGGTGGTGACGGGAGCCTCAATCCTGTAGTGGCGGCGTTATTAAATGTAAAAGTGAATTTTGGAATTATTCCTTTGGGATCCGGAAACGGGCTTGCGTTCGCTGCGAAAATTCCCAAATCAATTGATAAGGCTTTTGAAATAATCTTTAACGGAAAAGCTTCTTGTGTGGACGCCTTCCTCATTAATGACCGCCTTAGTTGTATGCTTTGCGGTGTCGGTTTTGATGCACAAGTAGCTTACGATTTTTCCCTGCAGAAAAAACGTGGCCTTGGCACTTATATAAAGCAATCGCTTAAAAACTTTTTGAATGCCTCGACCTATCCTTTTGTAGTAGAAATAAATGGTACTTCGATAAATGCAGACGCATTTTTTATTTGTATTGCCAATAGTAATCAGTTTGGAAATAATGTTACCATAGCTCCGAAAGCCAGCCTGAACGATGGTTTGGTTGATTTAATAATAGTAAAGAAAATGGGGAAACTGAATGTCGTTTGGTCTGTTTTAAAACAACTAAAGGCAGGTACATTGACCAACCAGGAAGGCAAAGATTTTCTTAAAAAAAATGTCCTCTATCTGCAGACTTCCGCGCTTAAAATATATAACCCGAAGCTTGCGCCATTGCATATTGATGGAGATCCTGCAGAAACGGCTAAGGAATTTAATGTCAATATAATTCCAAATGCCTTCAGGCTTATACAGCCTTAATGTTTCAAAAACTGTTTCACTTGCTCAAAAGCCTGCACATTATTTTTTCTGTTTAATGAAGACATCACTTCTTTCTTTTCGCTGGCCGTCAAATGAAAATTTAGTGTTGCGCCATGTTCTTTTTTCTCGGGGATATACATAAATGAAACGCGCCTTAAATTACTATCTAAAATATTTTTTGCATAAGTGATTTCGTCATCCTGGAAATAATCCTGCAGCATAAACCAGTTAGTTTGTAACATGGTAAAGGGTTTGGTGAAAATGCCCGTAATATCACCGCTTTCGGGGGTATTATCCCATGAGCCTTTCTTCCTGCTTCGCACCTGTATCACAAGCACGCCTCTTGTATTTTTGTTGATCCAATCTTTAAAAACATTTATAAATCTCAGGGTAGTTTCCTGGCCGTAATTATCTCTCAAGCCAGCATCCATTACATCTATAATGGGTTTTGAGGGAAGCCACACATTTGGCAGTACGTACGGGTAAGTGGCATTCATTCTAAGCGCCGTAACAAACCGAAGGTTCATCGGGTCTTCATTTTTAAACAATGCCGCAAAGTCAACTGCATCAGGCCCTGACAAGGCAGAAGTACTATCAACGAACTCCGGTTGCATCATAAAACTCAAAGGTTGTGTACATATCATCAGCTTTTTCAGATCCTGCGTAATAACGGAATTTAATATCATCAACGGTATGTCGGCATTGCTTTCCGCAGCCTTGTAAAATCCAACATTTTTATTCAGCAATCCATGTGTATTTTCACTTAGCTTTTGCTCAAAAGCATACCCACGGTCTTTCACATAACGGTAAGGCCCAACCGAAAACTTCTGCGCCGGTGAAAGTAAGTCACGCGAGATCATAGAAGAAAATACAGCGTTCAATAAATCCTTTGAGATATCATCTACATATTTTCTATCCTCAATATTTATATTTTCTCCCTGTAGTTTTAATCTTTGTAATTCCCTGAAATAAGCTGCACCCAACATGCCGCCGGAAGCACCACTCATAAGAAAAGTATTCTTCATAATGTTGCCATGCGTGAGGCTATCGAGCTTCTGCAAAATGTTCATTGCAAAACTTGCGCTTCGTACTCCACCACCGCTGAAATTGAAAACGACCATCAATGGCTTTTCCTCATTCTGCTTCGCTTTCCAGCGATTCAAAACGCCAATCATATTTTTTTTATCCACCTCAACCTGTGCGGGTGACGCAAGCCTCCTTAGCTTATCCAGCGAATACACCGGCCTCGGACTATTATTATAGTTTAAGCCATAAGCCTTATTGCGTGGATCAATAATGTCATATTTATATAAAAGATTAAGAACAATAAAAAGGAATATCAGAAACAACACACTCCAACTTCTAAGGAAATACGTAAGCGCCCCAATTACCGCATTTAATATGGCAAAAAGTAAAAGAATACTTGCTGCGGCAGGCACCTGGAAAATTTTATTATCAAGAAAAAAACCGATAAAAATCATGAAAATAAATGCGAGTAGTACCGTGATCATCGCTGACAGATGATGCCTCTTGAAGATTGTATCCAAAAAGTCCTTGCTGTAATGGCCAACATTTCTGGCTTTCTTTAAAGTAAAATAAGTGGTAAGGTAGTAGCCTACGCGTAAACCAAAATTGTCGTTAGCCAAAGCATCTTCATGGCTTTTAAAATTTTTATTTTCATCAAAGTCGGTAAGGTCTGGTTTAAATTTTCTAACGATCCTTTTATCCGCGTTAAAGAAATAGATGAAAGAAATCATGATCAATAAAAAGAATCCACCGGCGAAGCCTGCAGCAATTACAACAAACTGCCAGGCAGATAACAATTCGTTACTTCGTTCGAAGCTATAAGCTTCAAAAAAATATACAAGCAAAAAGCAAAAAGGAATAATAGCATTGTTAATGCAATATTTAAAAAAGGGCTTGGAAGTAGTGGCAAGAAAACGGCAACGCTTACTGTGCAAAATGAATGTAGTTATATTCCAGCTCATCATGAAGCCTGCAGTCGCCATGCCTGTAATAGCAGCGCCGCCAGCATTCACATTTCCCAAATATTCCGGCGAAAGAAATAAGGCATTGGCCCCAAAAATTTTAAGAAAGTGGCCGGTAAGCGTGAGAAAAAGAATGAACCAGAAAATCAACAACACCTGGAATTTTCTAAAATGAAGGAGCAGCAATTGTATAGGAAACGAGAAATATAAATTTCGCAAAAATGTTTTCATATCCGTTTTTGATTGCCGTTTACCTAAGCCTGGTGCACCTGCCTTGCTGATGATCTGATAATATATAACATAAAAACCATCGACATAAGGAAGAGTATAGCTACGAACTGATGGGCAACGCCAAACCATACCAGGTTATTGCCATAAGGTGAAAGTACCACGGTAGTAATGCCCAATATTACCTGCAGGCAAATTAATACCACCGGTATCAATCTTGTTTTTCTAAACAGTCCTTTCCCGTTAGATTTCAAAGCTTTGAATCCCCAAACTAATACCGTTATTAAAAGCAGGTAGGCAAGGCTGCGATGAATAAACTGAACGGTGATTTTGTTGTCAATAAAATTTTTCCAACCCGGAGATAAGCTGTACATACTATCAGGAAGCCACTGGCCATTAATATCCGGCCACGTGGGCGCGGCGGTTGCTGCATGCAGGCCGGCCATAAACGCGCCGTATATTAATTGTAATATCAGAATAGAAAATACCACGAAACTTAATTTGCTGAGGGCGCGGTTTACCGTCATCATGCTTTTGGGGATAGCAAGGCTAAGCGCAAACCAAAGCGTATAGCACAGCAATAACAAAGCGGCCATGAAATGCGTAGCAAGCTGAATATGTCCAACAAACATTCGTTCGGGCACGAGGCCACTTTTTACCATAATCCAGCCAATAGCGCCCTGCATTATGCCCAGCAGAAATAAGATGATAAATGGGATGATCATGTTTTGCCGGAATTGTCTTTTTATTAAAAAATAAAAGAAGCCAACTAAAAAAACTACGCCCATTAGCCTCGCCCAGGCACGATGAAGCCATTCCCAAAAAAAAATAGATTTAAAATCGCTTAAAGAAAAGTCAGCATATATAAAACGAAACTGGTCAGTGTGCTTGTATTTATTAAACTCTTCCATCCACTGATTTACGTTTAACGGGGGAAGAATACCCGTGATAGGATTCCATTCAGTGATGCTCAGGCCAGATTCGGTAAGCCGCGTGATACCGCCAAGCAATATTTGAATCATCAACATAATTACTCCTGCAAAAAGCCAACGGGAAACATTTTTGGAATTATTTTTTATTATAACAGGCTTCATACTTCACTTCTTTTTCTACTCAGTTTTGTTGGTTGAATTTTTTTTATTGATAGCTGTAAAGTTAACCCTGTATGGCATAAGATTTTTGTAAGAATATTTTTAAACATACATGTTGAAAATTAATTTTCATTTTAAATGTCATCTATTTTATTTTTGACGAAATCATTTTTTTAATTGCTGTTACCTTTTTTCCATAATAGATTTTACGAAGCAGGCCTTGATGAGGCTGGGCGTGGATGCTTTGCCGGGCCTGTGTTTGCAGCGGCTGTTATTTTACCCAAAGATTTTTATCATCCTTCTCTTAACGATTCAAAACAGCTTACAAGAGAAGAGCGGGAAATGCTCAGGCCGATTATAGAAAAGGAAGCAGTAGCCTATGCTGTTGCCAGCGTAAGTAACAATGAAATAGATCGCATAAACATTCTACAGGCATCTTTCAAAGCGATGCATCTTGCCCTGAATAAGCTTACATCCCAGCCCGAAATATTATTGATAGATGGCAATCGTTTTAAGCCTTATAAGAAAATGCCACATTACTGCATAATTAAAGGTGATGGAATGTATGCTTCCATAGCTGCGGCAAGTGTACTGGCAAAAACGTATCGCGATGACTATATGATGCATTTGCATACGAGGCATTCAATGTATGCGTGGCACAACAATAAAGGATATGGCACGCGGGAACATCGCACCGCTATTGAACAGCACGGCTTATGCAAGTACCATCGCAGGAGCTTCAACATCCTTGCCGCCCGGCTGAGTTGTACAGATATTGACGTTTTAGACTAAGCAATTTTCACGACAAAAAAATTTCCTGATCTTTTGGTTTAATGAATTAAACCAAAGGTTTGCTCCACCGTCATATACCGCGAAACAATTCTTAACTATCAAATTACCTTTTATGAAAACAAAAATTTTCGCGCTACTTACCTTTTTATTTTGCGTTAGCTTAACCAGCGTAAATGCACAAACTGCAAAAACACCCACGCATGAAAGGCAGCGCATTAAGCAAGGTGTAAAAAGTAGAGAGCTAACCGGGAGAGAAACAAGAACCCTGGCAATGCAGCAAAAAGATATTCACCAGGATAAAAAAGAGGCACGCTCAGATGGCAAGGTGACGCAAGCAGAAAGAAGGCATATAAAAAAAGATAAAAGAAAAGGCAGTCGCAGTATATATAGGGAAAAACATAATGCCCGCGACCGCGATTAAAATTTTTGGAGTTGGTTAGTTTAAAGCAAAACCGTCTTAGTCATTAAGGCGGTTTTTTAATTTCAGTATGGCCAATATAGCGCCAGTCAGTCCCTTAATGCCGAATCTATCGTCACTATCATCGCCAGGCAGCAATCATCTTTATATATAAATAGATACATTACCCATTTTTGGTGCAAACCAAACTTCTCCTTCACTATTTATTGATATTTTTACCAGAAGACAATAAATTATTGTTTGCAAAAAAGGCAAAAGTGAAATGGAGATATATAACATCATAACATTAATAATAGTGCTGGCAGCCATTTTCGGCTACATCAATTTCCGGTTTATAAAATTACCAGGTACAATAGGTATCATGTTGATATCACTGGTAGCTTCTTTGGTAGTCATTGCTTTGGGTATGATAAATTCTGATTTCTTTTCGGAAACTACCAAGGTAATTAGCTCTATAGATTTTCACACCGCTTTAATGAAAGTGATGTTGAGCTTTTTGCTTTTTGCAGGCGCCATACATATTGACTCTAAAAAATTAAAATCAGAAAGTGCGTCTATTATAACTTTCGCTACCATGGGAGTAATCATTTCCACTTTTGTAGTTGGTACACTTATTTATGCAACTATTCATCTCTTCGGCCTTTCCGTCAATTATATTTATTGCCTTTTATTCGGCGCATTAATTTCTCCCACCGATCCAATAGCTGCCATAGGCATCTTAAAACAAGCAAAGATCCCAGCCTCTCTTGAAATAAAAATAAGCGGCGAAAGCCTATTCAATGATGGAGTAGGCGTAGTAGTCTTCGCTACTTTGCTGGAAATTGCACAGGTGGGTATATCGAATACATCAGGTTGGGACATCATCTGGCTCTTTATTAAAGAGGCAGGCGGTGGATTGGTTTTTGGCTACATACTCGGCTATCTTGGTTATTGGGCGCTTCGGTCCATTGATAATTACATTGTGGAAACGCTTATAACCCTTGCGATAGTAATGGGTGGCTATTTAATGGCAGATAAGATGCACATAAGCGGTCCGCTTGCAATGGTAATGGCGGGTATTATTACCGGCAACAAAAGTATGGACCTTGGCGTTAGCGACATTACCCGTGATTATATCGGCAAGTTTTGGGAAATGATTGATGAAGTAATGAACGCCATTTTATTTTTACTTATTGGTTTTGTAATGCTAATCATTCCTTTTAACATGACCTTGCTTTGGCTTGGTTGCATCGCAGTCCTCATTGTTCTTTTGGGAAGATTTTTGGCAGTATCCATTCCTATCATGTTTCTCAAATACAAAAAGAAACCCTTCGAAAAAAATACGATTCCAATCCTTAC
>JBBPZF010000851.1:0-4066 GCA_038199105.1 Chitinophagales bacterium
AGAATATTTATTGTGCAAAAAAAAATCGATCTTACTTTAAAAATATTAATCTTGTATAATTATCTTTATTTTATGTAATTGTTGCTTTCTTTTTAAAAACACCTGCTAATTTTCATCCCAATTTTATTTATTTATCAAATCTTAAACTTTAAAAAATGAGAGTTTCATTACGAAAGTATGCCAGGCTGAAGAACGGCCTGTTGCCATTAGCAGGTATTATTTTATTGATCTTTTTTGCAAGTTGTAAAAAAGAAGAGCATCATCCGGTGTTTACAATAAGTACAGTGGCCTCCGGGCTTATAAACCCAATGGGCATCGAGGGGGACGGTTATGGGAACATTTGGGTAACAGAATCTGGTACTGCCAACAACGACGCTAAGGTGGTGGTGATAAAACCAAATGGCCAGAAGTACGACGCAATTGTAAATCTATCTTCAATCATTAATGAAAACTCAGGTGAGGTGCAGGGCGGCGGCCACTTACTTTTAGATAATGGGAGGCTTTATGTGCTTGCAGGAAATTACCTGTACAAAGTAAATGTCTCTAACTTCAAACCGGGAGACACGCCAATAGATGGATCCACATTGCCTTTTGAAGACGTTGGAAGCTTTGTGCTATCATATCCTTTTGTAAGCAATGCGCACGATACACATCCTTACAATCTTATCAAAGGCCCTGATGGTGATATATACATTGCAGATGCCGGCGCCAATGCTATTATACATCGCAAAAGTGAAAGGCATTATTCTGTGCTGGCGGAAATACCAGGCTTTGCAAATCCTACGCCGGTTGGCCCTCCGCAGGTACAAACTGTGCCAACAGGCCTTATTTTTGATGGTCATAATTTTTTAATTTCCACCCTCACCGGTTTTCCCTTTATTACCGGGCATGCTAACGTTTATAAAGTTTCATTAGCAGGTAACGTATCAGTTTACCAGCCGGGCTTTACCACACTTGTTGATATTGCCAATGGAAATATTTATGGGCATCTTTTACTACAATATGGCGCATTTGGCCCAACTGGTTTTGTGCCAAATACCGGGGCGCTTATCCTGGCTAACGGGTTTGGTATGACTACGCTTACCAGTACGCTTAATATGCCAGTTGGCCTTAAGCAGGTAAACAATCAAACGTGGTATATAACGAGCATGGGCGATGGCACAGTTTTGAAAGCGACCTACCGCTAAACGGAGAGATAATATTATATGAGCCGGTTCAATGCCGGCTTTTTTTATGGGTACAGCGCATGCACACGCTTATTTTATCTGCTTCAATCACAAGAAACGCATTTACTACTCAGTGAAATTTTTACAAAATTGAAAGAACATATTTTCACACTTTGTGAAGGATGGTGATTGTTTTAAGCCATTCATTTGCGAGATCAGTAATTTAAAAACTTTCACTTTATGTCATTTTCTCATTGAACTATCTTTGTGCATAAATAATTTATATGTTAGATTCTATTGAAGCAGCGATTGAGGATATTAAAAATGGTAAGCTTGTGATAGTCGTAGATGATGAAGATCGTGAAAACGAAGGTGATTTTATTACTTCAGCAAAAAATGTTACGCCGGAAATAATAAATTTTATGAGCACACATGGCCGCGGTCTTATATGTGCACCTATTTCTGAAGAAAGATGTGAGCAATTAGACCTTGAGCTGATGGTAAATAAAAATACTGCGTTGCATGGAACTCCTTTCACCGTAAGCGTTGATCTGCTCGGTAACGGATGCACCACCGGCATATCTGCTCACGACCGGGCGAAAACCGTGCAAGCCTTAATAGACCCTGCTACGAAACCTGAACAATTGGCAAGGCCCGGGCACATTTTTCCATTAAGAGCAAAAGCAGGTGGCATATTGAGGCGTACCGGGCATACAGAAGCTACGACAGACCTGGCAAAGCTTGCAGGCCATGGCGAAGCCGGTGTATTAGTAGAAATAATGAATGAAGATGGCACCATGGCAAGATTGCCGCAACTACAGGCAATTGCAGAGCGGCATCACCTGAGATTGATTTCCATTAAAGACCTTATTGCTTACAGGCTCAAAAAAGAAACGCTGATAAAAGAAGACGTGCGTGTAAAAATGCCGACAAAGTTCGGCACATTTGAGTTAATTGCTTTTAAGCAACTCAACACAGGTGAAGAACACATGGCTTTAAAAAAGGGTGATTGGAAGGAAGGCGAAGAAGTTTTAGTGAGGGTGCACTCAAGTTGTATGACGGGCGATATTTTGGGATCATTGAGGTGCGATTGCGGGGAGCAACTTCATGCAGCCATGAAAATGGTGGAAGCTGAAGGGAAAGGCCTGATATTATATATGAACCAGGAAGGGCGGGGCATTGGCTTACTTAATAAACTGAAAGCCTACAAATTGCAGGAAGAAGGGCTTGACACCGTTGAGGCAAATCTTGAACTTGGTTTTGCCATGGATGAAAGAGACTATGGCGTGGGAGCGCAGATATTGCGTGAGTTGAATGTTTCTAAAATTCGCCTCATAAGTAACAATCCTAAAAAAAGAGCGGGCCTGCTTGGCTATGGCTTAGAAATAGTAGATACCGTTCCGATAGAAATAAAATCAAACGCTCACAACGAAAAATACCTGGAGACGAAAAGAGATAAAATGGGGCATAAGATATTGGCGAAGTGAAGTGGATGTGCGATGTAGACGACGGACGTACGATGTGGGATAATCTGCCGCAGTTTCTCATCAATTTTCTGTTGTTGCCTTAGCGCTTGTATCGGCAATAACTCTTCTTCGTTTTCTCTGATTAGTAAAAAATTCCTGGAAAGAATTAAACTCTTTCCTGTACGAAAGCTGAACGCCCGTACGGTTGCGGCGGGTAATTCCTGATATATCTCCGAGGTCTGCATCGCTCCTGTTGAAGCCAATTACCCTAAACCTTCCATCGGGCGATATCAGGTATTCAAAGGAAACATCAGGGGTAAATAAAAAATTCGAATTTGAATTACTGGTAACCTGCCCAATCCGGTAATCTACATTTCCTCCAACATTTACCAACAGTTTATTATTAAAAAAAGTCGTTCTCACGCCGAAGTTTCCAATGTTTTGAAGTTCTTTTTGCGTTACGCCAAAATTAAAATCCGCCGTATTTATGTTTGTATAAAGATTTACATCTTTCGTGTTCAATAATTTCTGTAGCCATTGGTTTAATGATGACGACAAAGTCGCAGAAAGCAACTGGCCAACACTTCTCGTAACAAAATTTCCCGTGTTGTTGCTACTTAGTAATCTTTGATCATCACTCATAAAAGTATTGAACAGCAGCAGCGAGGTTACCTGTTTGTTCAGCTCGTTTTTATCAGACTCATATCTTGTCTTTAAATACTCATTGGCTATCGGGTCAGATTTTAAAGGATTGTCAAATGGAAACTGAAACTCAAATTCAGGCCGCGGTTCTTTCAAAGTGCCACGCAATTTAAAGATGATGTCCACGTCGCCTTTCGCATTGGTAAATCCTGAGCTGGTAGGTATGTTGTTAAGCGATACTTGTTGTGCCTTGTATATCGCATCAATATTTAGGTTAGCAAGATACGGATCGCCCTGCCACTCTATATAACCGGATTGCAGCGTGAAAGGTGTTTTAAGAAACGTTTGAAAATTAAAAGTATATTCTCCTTCCTCCACATCATACCGCCCGCGGATAGTGAGCGGGTCTTTTGTGCCGGCACTGATATTTAATTTTCCGCTGCCCTGGGCTTTTATCACATCACCGGTGGTTTCATCAAGTATCACATCAATCTTCGCATAAGGGTTGGCGGTAATTTCCATGTCAACTTTTATGCTTGCGTCGGTCCGGGTTGAAACATCTGCTTTCATTTCGCGCCCAAACTTTGTAAACTCAATGTAATCAAGTGAACCTGTTTCCGCTGTTTCTCCCGTTGGTAAATAAATGTGGCTGCTGTCGGTTGGCTGGCCTTTTATATTCATCCGCATGTCTGTAATAAATCCATTTAACGATAGTTCCGCATCGCCAATCATATTACCGTAAAATTGTTTGTTGTCTCTTGCTGTCGTGTTCAGCAGAACAAATTTTCCCGG
>JBBPZF010000852.1:0-2255 GCA_038199105.1 Chitinophagales bacterium
ATTACCAGCGGTATAGTCAAAAGCAGGTTTAGGAACAGGAGTGCCGCCTAAAGCAACAATAGTAGAACTTAAAAATTCTACATGTTCCATTTCATGGGTACTGATGGTTTGAAATGCAGGTACATCTACAGACGCAATTACACCTGACGAGAGTCCCGTAACATAAAATTCAGATTCTAAATATTCAAGAGTCAGAGCAAAATTCAAAACATCCAGAATTTGCTGGCTTACTGATTGCCCGAATGATTTTTGAAACATGGTACCTAAAGCCAATGGCACTGCTGCCAGGGCTGCCTTACCGGAAAAAGATGCGAATTTTTTAATGGCATCCCTGCGGCCATCAAGGCGCTCATAAACCTCCGGATCGGTCTTTTCTATTTCTTCTATAATATTTTGCAGATTCATAATTATAAATTTTAAGAGGTGGGTAAATTTTGTGCGAGAATCTTTGTAGATACGTAAGGGTCAACGATTGCTAACACTTCCGGTGGAGTGCGATACAGGTCTAATCCCATAGAATTTACTGCCGTGCTATCTGCGAAACTCCCATAACTTAAAAAATCTCTTATAGCAGCAGCGTGGCGTGCTTCAACAGAAACAATCTTTCCTGCATACAGTAGATAATTTGCACTTTGCAAAAGCTCCCCCGCGCCATTATACGCAGATACACCCGTGTCTTCAAAAGCCTTTGCGGTACCTAAAACACTTGCCCGGCTGCTAAAATCAATAGAACTAAAATCTACTATTAATCCACCAATGCGGGCATCTCCCAATACATTTTTCAAAAATTCTCTATGTACTATTTCATGATCTCTGATATCGGTCAGGTACTCCATTTCTTTAGAAGAAATTCCCGAGTAGGGTGTGGCAATTACCTGGATGTAAAAAGCAGCTTCTAATTGCTCAAGTGCATAGGCATAGTTGAGAATTCCTATGTCACCCGATCCCAGGTTTACTACCGCTTTGCCGCCATCCTTTCCGCCACCCTCGGATCTTACGCCAAGTGTGGAATCAGGAGATTCTCCTGGGGTTTGACTGATTTCTTTTTTACATGAGGTGGCCAATAGAATACCGGCCGTAGATAATCCCGCGTAGTTTAAAAATCTTCTACGGGAAAAATTTGTAATGGGTTGCTGCTCGCCACCCTCCTTTTCAGGAAGTCTTGTTTTTTTGGACATAACATTTGCTTTTAAGTTAAAAAAAATTGAACCCTGCTTTCCCTGACTTATCATGAAGGGATATAACGTTTCCTGCATTTTAAAGCAAGACAATAGCATCTAAGGAGGCTGAAGAGACGGTGGGATTCTTAGGACAATCAATTTATCGCTAATTAGTATACCTAATTATTATGCCAAATATTTTCAGCTACAAATAAATGTAAAAAGTTACACTTGTAGAAAAAATGTTAAAATATTCCACACCGTATCCAATATGTAAGCTTGATTCCCATGATTTCTATCCGGAGTAACTTTAAAATGCACGAAGCAGGTTTGCTATTCGTAGTAATTTTAAACAATAAAAGAGGTATTTTCTGTCCCATCGTGGGATGTTTACTAAATGTATTTCTGCGGCGGAAGGTTGCTCTAAGAGAAATGAAGGTAATAATCACTTACGCATTCACCTGGCGGTATTGGCGGTAATTATATCCAGGAGATCGCTAACATCGAACGGCTTTTTTAAAAATCCATCTGCCTTTGCTCTGTCACATGCCTGCTCAAGCTCTTTATGGGCTGAAAAAAGAATAACAGGAATATGCTTGGTCGTACTCTTATCCTTTACCAGCCTTGTTGCCTGCTCTCCTCCAATTTTTGGAATTCGTAAATCCATCAAGATCATACCAGGGTTAACTTCTGCGATATCTTTAATAACATCATCGCAGCAAACCCTGGTTTCTACCCGGTAATTCTTATGTTCTAAAATAATTTTGGAAACCTTTCAAAACAAAACGTGCTGCCTGTGCCGGGCTTGCTTTCGGCCCATAGTTTCCCGTTGTGCCGTTGAACCATTTCATAAGAAATATATAGCCCGATTTCCAACCCCTGGAAATGAGTGACTCTTTCTTCTTCACGGTAATATCGATCAAATATTTTCCCGATATTTTCCTCACTAATACCAATTCCTTTGTCTTTTATCAAGACTGTTATTTCTCCATTTTTCTCCGCCATGTGTATGTCAACTACATTTGCTTGCGGTGAATACTTAACAGCGTTGGATAGCAAATTGATAACTACCTGTTGCAATCTTTCTTTATCCCC
>JBBPZF010000853.1:0-6028 GCA_038199105.1 Chitinophagales bacterium
CTACCAACACAAGGGCTTGTATTTTTTTCGGATAAAAATTTAGAAAAGGTTTTAGTGCATACAGCAATGTTTTGCCTGTGTTGGATACATCATCTGTTACGATAATCACTTTATCATCAAAATTTATTTAAGCAGGTATGGAAATATTTTTATGATCCCATTTATCAAGGATTATTTCTATTACCATTATTTCTCCATCAAAAATCTTTTGCAAAAAACTTTTTATTTTATACCCTATAATTAAACCGCTTTCTTTTATTCCCGCTAAAATAATTTGCTTCTCACCTATATTGTGCTCTGCTATTTCATAAGCCATACGCTGCATCTTCTTTGCTGATGAATCTGCAGAGAGTATCATATTCTTCGATGACATTTTTATATTTTTTATAAATATAATTACTAACCGCCAATTTGAACAATTACACAGCCCAAAACATTATCTTAGCAGCCTGTCCTTTTTATGCAAATTATTCAACAAATACTTTTTATACTGCTCATCGGCGGAGCGATTTTTTTGTTCGGCAAAAAGGTAAAACAGATTTATAGAAATATCAATCTTGGCCGCGATGAAAACCTATCCGACAATCCCGGCGATCGTTGGAAGAATGTATTGCTTCTTGCTCTCGGGCAAAAAAAAATGTTTCGCTATCCGCTCGTAGGTATTATGCATTTTTTTATTTACGCAGGTTTTATCATTATAAATATTGAAGTATTGGAGATAGTGCTTGATGGTGTTTTTGGAACGCATAGAATGTTCGCAAATACTCTTGGCAGTTTCTATACTTTCCTGATAGACTTTTTTGAAGTGCTTGCTATCACCGTGTTAGCGGCTTGTATTATTTTTTTAATAAGAAGAAATGTTTTGAAACTGAACAGGTTTATGAAACGTGAGTTAGTTGGTTGGCCAAAAACAGATGCTAACCTCATACTTATCATAGAAATTATTTTGATGAGTTTATTTTTAACGATGAACTCGGCAGACAGAGCGCTTCAACTCCAGGGAAGTGAGCATTACGTTGACCACGGAAATTTTCTTTTTTCGGGACTTTTTGCACCTGCGTTACAGGGCTTGCCTGGCGCCACTTTAATTGCAATAGAACGTACCTGTTGGTGGCTGCACATTGCGGGTATCTTTGCTTTTCTTAATTACCTGCCTTATAGCAAGCACTTTCACATTTTACTCGCCTTCCCAAATACTTATTATAAGCCGCTTGAGCCGAAAGGCAAAATGGAAAACATGGAGAGCGTGGAAAAGGAAGTACAATACATGTTCAAACCGGAACTGGCGCCAACTAACGGTGACGCAGAGCCGCCAAATCCGACAGCTACCGGATTCGGCGCAAAGGATATTTTTGGTCTTAGCTGGAAAAGTTTATTAGATGCCTATACTTGTACAGAATGCGGAAGATGCACAGCGGCCTGCCCTGCAAACCTCACGGGTAAGCTTTTGAACCCAAGAAAGATAATGATGGATACGCGTGACCGCGTGGAAGAAGTGGGAAGGAATATTCAACACAATAAAACTTTTACGGACGATGGCAAATCCTTGCTCCATAATTATATCACCACTGAAGAATTAAGAGCCTGCACCACCTGTAATGCCTGTGTGGAAGAATGTCCTGTAAGTATAAACCCATTAACTATTATTCTTGAATTACGCCGCTCTTTGATAATGGAAGAAAGTAATGCTCCCGCAGAATGGAATGGCATGTTCAGCAATATTGAAAACAATTTCGCTCCCTGGAAGCTTAGCCCTGACGATAGAGATAAGTGGGCGGAGGAAATGTGAGATGGAATTTAAAAGTGGTTGGTGTGTGAAATTATTTTGACAACATTGCTAAATAATCTTCGCCAGTAAACTTCGATGACTTATTATCTAAAAAATAATTAAGGCAATGAAATTTTTAAAACTGACCTGAAGTTATTTATTTCTTGTTCTCTTATTATCACCGGTTGTTTAACTGCAAAAAAGTGGATAAACATCCCCAGCCGCTTCACGGTTTCTAGTTTGCAACCGGGGAAAAAATATTGGTTCAGAGTTGCCTCAGTTGTTGGCCGGAATCAATTGTATGGGGAGAAACTATTTTGAGCCCTTACGTGCAGTAGTTTATTTCTTTTTTTGTTTTTGGTAAAGCCACTTCTTTTCGGGAGTGGCTTTTTTGTTGGTTAGTATATTGATTTTATTTCAATTAAAAAAAGGTGTTTTAACGCTTTGATTTATAGAAAGCGTTTGTTAGTTTAGGAAATCCAATCTGATCAAAAGCCGCTGAAGAAGCTTTCTCTGCCACAGCATTTATTGCATTATCATTTAACCTTTAAAAATTTTAAGACATGCAAGGTATAGTAATAAACAGTGGTAATACTTCTGATGGAACCTTAGATCTATCAGATCGTGGTTATACAAAAGCTCAAAGAACAGAAAGTATTATATGGGGTATAAAGCAACATTCAAATGTTGGTTCCATTGATGCAATTGCAGTAAAAGCAACATCCAGAAATATTTTTTCAAGCCTTGAATCGATTGACCCAAATAATAGGAAATGGGAGGGAGTAATTGACCATTTCGCACCCTACATCGATTGTGAATATACAATATGGTGGAAAGACCTTCACGGGCATGGTCCTTATAAACATGATCCAAAAATTGCTGTAAGGCCGCCAGGTGGTGTTGCAGTATTAGGTATTGCAGGATTAATACAAAAAGCCATTTTTATGCTTTTAGGTATTTTTAGTTTCTACAAATTATTTTCCAGAAAAAAGAAAAATAAGGAATAGATAAAGAAAGAGAGGGTATGAAAGTATTTGTCTGTATTGTGCAAAGTTTATTCAATAAGAGATTAAAATTCCAATAGCTTTTTTGGTCTCATTTTCAAACTAAGGTTGGAACCACAGTTCACCATCAATAATGCTTTATAAAAAAGAATATTTCTTTCTATTATTATTCTTCTCATTTGCCATCTGCTATGGTTATGCACAGGAGCAAAAAGTAGCCGATAGTCTCAAAATTATATACGATAGGGATACTGCGGAAGGTCTTTCAAAGTTTAAGTTACTTGTAAACTTATCTTTTAACGATGTACACGATTTAAAGGAAGGCTTACGGTATGCAGAAGAGTTGATAAGACTATCCCAAAAAGTCGGCGAGGACAGATACCTTAGCAGCGGTTATTTTTTGAAAGGAACAAAAGAAAGGTTACTTGGAAACTTGGGTGAGGCAATGGCTGCTTTCATTAAGAGTGCTGAATTAGCCGAAAAATCTCGCAATCTTAGATCCCAGGGAGATGCTTATGAAGAAATAGGTAATATCTATTCTGATGCTAAGAACCATGCAACAGCAATGAGCTATTACTACAAAGCTGTTGCGACTCTGCGGCAATCCCACAATTTCGAGGATTCAATCAGCCTGGCTTCTGCGCTGGCAAATACAGGTGATGAATTCGTGAATATTAAAAATTATGATTCAGCTCTATTATATTTCAACGATTCAAAAATAATTTTCGACAAGGTTGACGATTTGCATGGGAAAACTTATGTACTTGGTAATATTGGAATGGTGTACGCAAAGATTAGCAAAAATGAACTTGCCGAAAAAAACATAAATGAGGCTATTCATATATTGGAACAAAACGAGGATTATCATCCGATTTGCGATTATCTCATTTCTATGAGCGGCATATACTTAAATAAAGGCGATGAGACAGCAGCTTTAAATTACTCATTAAAAAGTTTGAGCCTGGCGAAAAACTACAAATTAAAAGAACAAATAAGAAATGCAGATTCTCTTCTTTACCGTCTCTACGAAAAAGTTAAAAATCCGGAAGAATCTTTCCATTATTATAAAGACTACATAGTATATAGGGACAGTATTGATAATAGGGAAGTCTCCCAAAAAATGTCCGACCTGCGTTTTAACTATGAAGTTTCGCGAAAGCAAACGGAAGTAAATTTACTTAGCAAGCAAAAAAATCTGTGGCGTGTTCTGTTAATTGTGTCACTGATTGTGCTTTGTATAATTATTGCGCTTGTTATCAAATTGCTCAGGAACAATAGGCAAAAACAAATAGCCTATACTCTTCTAGGAAAAGAAAAAAATGTTACAGAGCAACAGCGCGATCAAACAAACAAAGCTTTGCATGAATTACAGCTCACCCAAACCCAACTAATCCATCGCGAACGAATGGCCTCTCTCGGTGAGCTTACAGCAGGTATTGCGCATGAGATCCAGAACCCGCTCAACTTTGTAAATAACTTTTCGGATGTAAATGCAGAGTTGTTGGATGAAGCACAGAAGGAATTACAAAACGGCAATGTAAACGAAGCGGCATCCATTTTAAATGGCATAAAAGAAAATGAACAAAAAATAAATCATCATGGCAAGCGTGCAGAAGCTATCGTAAAAGGCATGATGCAACATTCAAGACCAAGTGCCGGGCAAACAGAGCTCACAGATATTAATGCTTTGGCAAGTGAATATTTAAAACTAAGTTATCATGGCCTTAGGGCAAAGGATAAAAGTTTTAATGCTGCCACGATAACAAACTTTGATGCAGGTGATCCCAAAATTAATATCGCTCCCCAGGATATAGGACGGCTGCTATTAAATTTATATAACAACGCCTTTTATGCCGTAAAAGAGAAAAACGCTTCGATAAACTCAGCGCAGGTTGCTTCCCTTCATTCTTCAGGGCAAGCTAACTCAGCAGGACAGCCTTACGCACCAACCGTTTCAGTTACCACAAAGCAATCGAATAATTATCTTGAAATTAAAGTAAGGGATAATGGTATGGGAATTCCGGAAAAAATAATTGATAAAATATTCAATCCTTTTTTTACCACCAAACCTACCGGGCAAGGCACCGGCCTTGGGCTATCACTAAGCTACGATATTGTAAAAGCCCACGGAGGTACTATTGAGTCTGAAACGAAAGAAGGAGAATTTGCAGAGTTTATAATTCACTTGCCAACAAGTGCATAATATTTCTTTTATAAAAATGCAAGCAGGGCTTTAAAAATAATTTCACTTGTGGTCATTTTAAAATCATTAACAAACCTGTTTGATGTTCACAAATTCGTAGATGTCCTTTTCTGAACAATGTTTTCCGTGTCATCTTACGACCTGCTTCGACAGGAGCTTTTTAGAAACACATTTCTAAAGCCAGGTGAAGACGCAAACTCATTATTAACCGAATCTTAACCGCATAATCAGCACCTTCAACCGAATATTTGAAAAATATCAAATTTACAATTTTAGAAAAATAATTATATTAAATTTGTTACAGAACACTGCCGCTTCATATTTCGTAACACCCCCCCTTAACTGTTAAGTATGAGTTACCTGGCAAATTTCCAAAACGATGTTTTTATCAGTTATGCCCATGTAGATAACACAGTAAGAAATTAAAATGAGAAAGGTTGGATTTCTCTATTTTATAATGAATTGGATTTTTGGATTACCAAACGTGTTGGAAGGTCTGATAAATTCAAAATATGGCTGGATGACAGGTTGAGCAACAATGATGTATTTACCGATAAAATTAAAGACGCAATTAAAAATTCTGCATTGCTGATCACCTTTTCCTCCAATGCTTACTATGCATCTGAATATTGCCTGGATGAATTAAAATGGTTTTATGGCAACAATTCTAACGAAAAGCCGGGCCTGGTTATTAATAACATGTCCCGCATTTATAATATTCGGTTAAATAACATTGACAATACGAAATGGCCCAGGGAATGCCAGGGAACTACAGGTTACGAAATGTTTGAAATACCCGACGAAGGAAGAGAGGGTTTAGGTTACCCAATAACACCCGGCTCAGATAAGTTTACAAAAAATATACAGCGATTAGCTGATGATATTTATACAATTCTTACAGAATTAAAAGAACAAGAAACCGTAATCCCTGAGATTATTGCAGCACAACCCAATGGCCAGGTAAAACCAAAAGTTTTTTTTGCGAAGGTTGCAGACACGCTCTTAAATGATAAGAACCAAATAATTCGCGAACTGGAAATTAATAATATTGAG
>JBBPZF010000854.1:0-9946 GCA_038199105.1 Chitinophagales bacterium
CTCATTCCTGTAAACATGACTAATATTTTTAGTTAAATATACTAAAAATATTAGTTTAAAACAAGTATTTTTCACTTCATCACGACCTATCCGCTTTATTCTATAATTTTTAATTGTCAAAAATGTTGCCAAAAATGCCCTTTTTTTTTAAGTTACTTACAATCAATATTTTAAAGATTCAAGATTTATTTGGTTCCTTTTTAAGCATCAGCAATTCCAGAAAGATCTCGTTATTGTTACCTCATGCGAATGATCAAATAATTCCTATTTAAGCTTCATAGAAGAGATAATATTTTTAATTTTCTCATTGAGTTTTTGCTCAGCCGCTTCAAAATCCGATGCATTTTTTAAGGGCATACTTACGCCAAAATAAAATTTAATTTTTGGCTCCGTACCACTGGGCCTCGCAGAGATCTTGCTGCCATCTTCTGTGATAAACTGGAGCACATTACTTTTAGGCAAATTAATTTTTTCGATCTCGTTTGTTTTTAAATTTTTCTTTTCCTGCTTCTCATAATCGTACAATTCTATCACAGCACTACCGGCAATTTCTTTTGGAGGATTGTCGCGAAATCCCTCCATCATGTCGGCAATTTCTTTTGATCCGTTCATGCCTTTTTTTGTAATAGATATAAGGTCTTCTTTGAAAAAACCAAATTGCACATACAAGTCAAGCAACTTTGAAAATAATGTTTGCCCTTTGCTTTTGGCAACAGCAGCCATCTCGCATATTATTGCCACGGCGCTTACGGCATCCTTATCACGCACCTTATCCCCCACCATTAATCCAAAGCTTTCTTCTCCACCCACTACATAGTTTTCTTTTCCTTCTTTTTCCTTTATCATTTCGGCAATCCACTTAAAGCCGGTGAGGACATTGTAGCAGTTGACATCGTTGGCTTTGGCAATTGCATCTATCATGTCTGTTGTTACAATCGTTTTTATCACCATATCGTTGGAACCCGCAACGCCTTTGTCTTTCCGTGCTTCAATTATGTAACTGAACACAAGCAGCGCTGTCTGATTTCCATTGAGCAAAATCCATTCGCCATTATTATTTTTAACGCCTATGCCTACACGATCAGCGTCAGGGTCGGTGCCCAATAAAATATCTGCATCGAGTTCCTTTGCTTTCTTCAACCCTATGCTCATAGTTTCTTTCTCTTCCGGGTTAGGATAGCCGACCGTTGGGAAGTCGCCATCGGGTTCGGCCTGCTCCTCTACAATATGGACATTATCAAAGCCAAAAGCCTTTAACGCCTGCGGCACCAGCATTATCCCTGTGCCGTGAATGGGAGTATATACAATTTTCAGGTCGTGCTGTTGCTTACATATATCAGGATTTACGCTCAGCGATTTTACCATGTCAATATATTCTGCATCAAAGTCTTTCCCGATAATTGTTATGTTATCTTCATTACCACTCCATTTTACATCGTCAAGGCTTTTTATTTTTTCTACTTCTGTAATTACATTTTCATCGTGCGGCGGCACCATTTGTGCGCCATCATCCCAATAGGCTTTATAGCCGTTGTACTCTTTAGGATTATGTGAGGCGGTGCATACAACTCCGCCCTGGCAGCCAAATTTTCTTATCGCAAAACTCAATTCCGGTGTCGGGCGAAGAGATTCAAACAGGTAAACTTTTATATCATTCGCCGCAAAAATGTTAGCAGTTATCTCTGCAAATTTCCGGCTATTATTCCGGCTATCATGTGCAATCGCTACTGATACCTTATCGAAACATTGCTTCAGATAATTTGCGTAGCCCTGCGTGGCCATGCCGATGGTATATTTATTCATCCTGTTAGTGCCAACGCCCATAAGGCCCCGAAGGCCGCCGGTCCCAAACTCCAGATCTTTATAAAAAGCATCTTCAAGCTGCCCGGCATCATCCTTTTTTAATTGGTTTATTTCTTCTTTGGTGGCCGCATCGTAATCGCCGGAGAGCCATTCATTAATTTTCTTTTCAGTTTTTGCTTCCATATTATTGTTTTATAATTTGAAGGTATTCAATTTTGAAATCACAAACCATTAGTTATCATTACACGTATTTTTGTACTATGTACATTCCGAAAACCGCTAAGAAAATTAAGGGCATATTCATTATAATCTTTTTCATTATTTTTTCTTCCCATGTACATGCCCAATATACCTACAAGCCTGATAATATCTTAAGCAACATGCAGAACTTTAAAGATACTTCAGAAGAATATACATCTAATCCTTATAATAAAAAAAGAGTAAGGCTTGTAACCGTCGCAAATATTGCAGGGTACGGCGGTGCGTTAGTGGCGCTCAACGCCGCGTGGTACACGCAATATCCCCGGTCAGGATTTCATTTTTTTAATGATGATGCAGAATGGCTGCAGGTAGATAAGGTAGGCCATGCATACAGCGCTTATAGTGAAAGCCGCGCCGGCAGGGAGTTGTGGAAGTGGGCTGGCATGCCACGAAAGAAAGCTATATGGCTTGGTGGATTAACCGGTGTAGGATATCAGTCCATCATTGAAATACTTGATGGCTTTTCATCAGAATACGGATTTAGTGTCGGTGATTTTGCAGCAAATGTTTTCGGGTCGGGAGTGTTTATTGCACAGGAGCTTGCATGGAATGACCAACGCATCCGGTATAAATTTTCTTTTCATAAAAAAAATTATGGCCAGCCTGATCTGAATGCAAGGGCAGATTACTTGTATGGCAAAACGGAAATTGAAAGATTTATAAAAGACTATAATGCGCAGACGTATTGGCTAAGTGCAAATATTCATTCATTCTTTCCTCAATCAAAATTTCCGCGATGGCTGGCAGTGTCTGTTGGCTATGGCGCAGATGGAATGTTTGGCGCAAGAAGTAATGTGGCGGTTGATAAAAACGGGACAGTAACTTTTGATCGCTCGGATATAAAACGATACCGCCAGTGGTACATTTCGCCTGATCTTGATTTCTCTAAAATTCAAACAAATAAAAAAGGATTGAAGGTTTTATTTTTTTTATTGGACGCAGTAAAATTGCCAGCGCCGACGCTTGAATATTCTAATGGCGGATTTAAAGGGCATTGGGTGGTGTTTTAAAGTCCTGTTATTACTGCCACTGTGTTAACATGACTTTTGTGCGAAAACTTTTTCTGACAGCTCTAATTTTCAAAACCTACTACGACAATAATTTTAAATTGCTAAATTTGATTTTAAGAAAATTGATAAATGGATAATCTTTTATTATATAACAAACTTTCTTCTCTTCCTGACAATTTAAAAAATCAGGTTGGAGATTTTATTGACTTTCTCACATTAATGAATAAGAAAGAAAAATCAAAAGGTAACAGACCAAAATTCGGCAGTGGCAAAGGTATGTTTATATTAAAGCCTGACTTTGAAGAACCTCTTGAAGACTTTAAAGAATATATGTATTGATGCAACAAAACCTTCTTGACACGCATACCTTAATCTGGTTTATTGATGGCAGCGACTTACTTTCACAAAAAGCAAGAAACGAAATAGAAGATGAAAATGCAATCAATTTTGTAAGTATTGCAAGCCTTTGGGAAATTGCTATAAAAGCAAGCTTAGGAAAAATTGAATTAAAGACATCTTTCAATCAAATCAATAATAAACTTGTAGAAAATGGCTTTGAAATTTTGCCTATAACATTTGAAGACACACTAATTATTTCAAATTTACCTTTTCATCATAGAGATCCGTTTGACAGGATAATTATTGCGCAGGCAATGACAAACAAAATGACAATATTTTCTAAAGACGGACAGTTTTCGTTATATGGTGTGAAAGTCATTTGGTAAGTAAGCCATCGCACAATAAAAATAGCTGCAAGCGGGAGAGACACCGCTCAGTATCTAAAAATTTTACTTTCTTCATATTAATTTTTAAGTGTCCCGATACTTAGCGTAGCGGCTTAACACTCCGTCAAACTCAATGGCTCATTGATCGCAAGGCCGCCATCAGATGTTTCTTTGTATTTATTATTCATGTCCATTGCAGTTTCCCACATGGTTTTTACCACGCCGTCCAGGCTCACTTTTGCATAATCAGGAGCGCTTTGCAATGCAAGCTGGCAGGCAGTTATAGCTTTTATTGCGCCCATCGTGTTTCTTTCAATACAAGGCACCTGCACCAAGCCTCCTATCGGGTCGCACGTCATACCAAGGTGATGCTCCATGGCAATTTCTGCAGCCATTAACGCCTGCCGTTGGGTGCCTCCAAAACTTTCAGTAAGCGCAGCCGCAGCCATTGAAGACGAAACACCAATCTCCGCCTGGCATCCGCCCATAGCTGCAGAGATGGTAGCCCCTTTTTTAAAAATACTTCCCACCTCTGAAGCAGTTAATAAAAACCTTATAATTTTATCATCTTCATTACCATCACAAAAAATAATATAATAAGAAAGTACTGCGGGCACCACGCCGGCAGCCCCATTCGTAGGCGCTGTAACTACACGGCCGAAAGCTGCATTTTCTTCATTAACAGCGAGAGCAAAACAACTAACCCAATCAAGGGTATATTTAAAATCGTTTCCACCTTCTTTGATTGCTTTTATCCAGGAATCAAAATCAGTGTATTGTTTTTCACCAATTAATTTCTTATTCAAAAGATAAGCACGTCTTTTTACATTGAGCCCGCCGGGAAGTACCCCCGGTGTATGGCATCCGCGAAAAATACTTTGCTTCATTACATTCCAGATATTTAATAATCCAGACCGTGTTTCATATTCACTTCTCCACGAGTTTTCATTTTCCATCACTACTTCACTTATCGCCATCCCGGTTTTCATACACCAGTGCAAAAGGTCTTCCGCATCATTTATTGGGAAAGGCAATAGCACATCAGCATCGCCGGAGGGCTCCTCACCTTCTTTGCGAACAAAGCCTCCGCCAATAGAATAATAGGTTTCAGCCAAATGATTGTCATCATCCAGCACCGCAAGAAATGTAAGTGCATTGGAATGATAAGGAAGCGTTTCACTCATCAAAAATTCAATGTCTTCATCAGGCTCAAAATCAATTTCATATTTGCCATATAGTATCAATTTTTTCATGGCTTTAATATCATTCATTCTTGCTTCAATACTGTTCACATCAAACGTGACAGGGTCTTCACCACACAAACCCAATTGCACGGCGATATCCGTTCCGTGGCCTTTGCCTGTCTTGGCAAGAGAACCGTATAACAAGATTTCTAACCGGGTAACTTTACTGAGCAACCCTTTTTTTTCAAGCGATTCTAAAAAAAGATTAGCTGCGCGCCACGGGCCAAGTGTATGGCTGCTTGACGGTCCAACTCCTATTTTAAACATATCAAATACAGATATCGCTTCGTGGCTCAAGTTGTGAATTTTTTATAAGAGTAAAGTTAACCAAACGGAAGGAGCATATAAAGATAGTTTGCCGATGAATTATGCCTCCTGAACCTCATCGCCTCACGAAAGACGACGTTTGACTTTTGATGATTAAGTCAAAAAAAAAGCCCTGATGTATTTATCAAAGCTTTAAACATCCAATAAAAATATTATTATTGGATATCTTCTATATGAACATTAAAAACGAGGTATGAATTTCCCGGAAGGCCGGGGCGTGGTGCAGCACCGAAGCCAAGTGACGGCGGAATATATAAATCTATATCGCCTCCTTTTTTTATTAAAGGCACACCTTTTTGCCAGCCAACAATTACCTGCCCCAATTGAAAATTTGCTACCTGCCCTGTGGCAGTAGAATCAAACACTTTCCCGTTAAAAAATGTTCCTCTATAAGTTAAGGTTATGTTTGTACACAAATTTGATACAAATGGATTGCTTCCCTCGTTATTAATTTTAAAAAAGAAACCGGAAGGGGCCTGTGTAGCGGTGATCCCGTATTTTGCCAAAGAATCCTGGAGCTGTTGTACTTCTGCGGCAGGAGCAACTGTTGACGAATCATTATAACCGCAGCTGGCATCTTTCTTACACGATGTTATAAAAATCATTAAAATAAAAACTGGTACGAATATTTTCATCTTTAAGGGGTTTGTTCAGCTAAATAAGAGTATAAAATTCATATATGTGCTGCATCGTCTTTTTGTTCTCTAAATTTTAACTCTTTATATTGCTGTTCATTGTTTTCCCAGGTAAATTTTTCGCGAAAAACGGCAAAGAATACAGCAATACCCAGTACACAAATTATTACTACAATTACCTGTGAGTTGGAAATATAGACCATAGATTTATACCAATTGTGAAAAATCAGTGCAACCAAAACCGGCAGTGCAAACATAAGCCCACGCGGCAATCCATAAAGAAGCTGTGCCAGGAAATGCTTTTTTTTATCCCTGTTCTTTTCCCAATAATCTATAAAAAGCTTTTCGTCTTTTGTAAGCATCGGCAAATTTAACCGCTAAATTTTCTAAAAAAAAGTAAGATACTTCATCCTTATTCAGTTTTGGAATTCCACTAATAATAGGTAGGTTTGCCTGCATTAAAACTATCACTGTGAAAATTGAGCAGGCCCTTGTGCTGTATTTATTAAAAAACAAGCAGATGTCTTTGCAGGGACTTGGTACTTTTTCGATAGACATTCCACTCCCTGAGGTTACCGATAATGAAAAGCCGGTTGCTATACCTGCAAATGCCGTTTCTTTTCAGTATGATCCTAAAGTTGGTGAAGATGAATCAATTATTGATTTCATTGTGACGCACACAAAAAAAATAAAACCTCTTGCTTCTGCTGACCTCGATTCTTTTTTAACATTGGGGCGGCAGTTCTTAAATATCGGGAAGCCCTTCACCATTCACAATATTGGAACATTAGATAAATTAAAATCGGGTGTGCTCGAGTTCAGGCCCGGGCAGTTGATATTGCAGAAAATGGAAGCCCCGCGGGACCTGACCGAAAATGATGTGGAGGAAAACGATTCGGAGAATTTATTTAATGATTATCAAAAAGACCGTGGCAGCAATAGCGGAAAGCGGGCCCTGGCAGTCATTATACTTTTGGTAATTGTGGGCTTTGGGGCCTGGGCTGTTTGGTTTTTTCTTTTCAAAAAAAATGATGACCAGCCATTACCTGCTGAGAACATCGTGCCTGTAAGTGACAGCGCCAGCCATTCACCTAATTCTTTCTCGAACGGAAGTGTACAAGATACAAGCAGGCTTGCATCGCCCGGTAACACGGATACAGCTTCGTTTGATGTAGTGGTAAAAGAAACGAAAATCAAAGCGATTGCTGTAACGCGGCTTGCACTATTAGAATCTTACGGAAGAAATGTCGTTATGTACACAAACGATTCCATTACATACAAAGTGGCAGAACCATTCAGGCTTCCACTTTCTGACACAACTAAAATATTAGATTCCTTAAGAAAATATTATTCCTCGGGAAAGTCATATATCGAAATACGATAATTTAATTTAGGTACGCGATGCCATAAACTATTTGGCTCTGTCGTTTTTACATAACACTTAGAATTGTGATAAAGATTTTCTAAAACTTCACCTCTATCTTCTCCGTATTTTTAATAGTTATTCTTTACTTTAAGATTAATTTTATTGTAATTACAAACCGATGAAAAATAGCAGAGGAATTAGTATTGTCATCCCCACCTTAAATGAAGCTGATTGTATCGGGCCGCTTATCAATTATTTGAATACGCATGCTGACGGGCACATTCAAGTAATAGTGTCAGACGGCGGAAGTACTGATAACACTGCATCTGCAGCGCGCATGGCAAAAGCCGAAGTATTGCTTAGTCCAACAAAAGGACGTGCCAAACAAATGAATTACGGCGCATCCTTTGCTACGGAAAATATTCTATATTTTGTACACGCTGATTGTCTGCCTCCAAAAAATTTTTATAATAAAATCATTGAATCCGTTGAAGATGGGTTTGTGCTTGGAAGGTTTCAGACAAAATTCAACAGCAAGAAAAAGCTATTAAAACTAAATGCGTTTTTTACAAGATTTGATTGGGCGGTGTGCAGCGGAGGTGATCAGACACTTTTTTTTAGAAAAGATATTTTCAGGCAAATTAATGGCTTTAATGATGAGCTTTTTTTAATGGAAGATTACGACATCGTAAAGCGGGCAAGGCAACAACATTATCCGTATGCAATTTTAAAAGACAAAGTGCTTGTATCTGCAAGAAAATATAGTGATAACAGTTGGCTAAAAGTACAGCAGGCACACCATACAATTATAAAGATGTATCAAAAAGGTGCGAATCAAAAAACGCTTCTCGAGAAATATAAGGAACTCTTAAACTATCGCTACTGATGATTCTTTTTCAATATTCCCTTTCAATAATTTCTAAATTTTTGCAATAGAAAAATGCACCAGTTTATAACCGGCATACAACAGGCAGGCATAGGTGTAAGTGATTGTAATAAGGCCAAATATCTTTACAAAGATATTTTCGGGATGAATATTTTAATATTCGATGATACTTCCTCTGCAGAATTGATGAAGCAATATACGGGTAACGAAGTGCACGAGCGGCGTGCAATACTTACGATGAATCTCGCTGGTGGTGGTGGTTTTGAGCTTTGGCAATTTAAAAACCGTAAACCGCAAACGTATCATGCACAATTTGGAGACCTCGGTATTTTCGCGATAAAACTTAAATGCACAGATGTAAATAAGGCACATAAATACTTCAAGGAACAAGCCGACATCTCTACTTCTGAACTTTACCCATCGCTGGCAGGCGGTTTTCATTTTTGGGTGACAGATGCCGACGGAAATGTTTTTTCTATTGCTGAAGATAATAGCTGGTTCAAAAAAAATGCATACATGAATGGCGGCGTGTATGGAGCGGTGTTAGGCGTAAGCGATATAGACACTTCATTGAATTTTTATAGGAATTTGTTGGGGATAAACGAAATCGTGTATGACGGCACTGCTGCGTTTGCTGATGTGCCCGGCAACACTGGCGAACAATTCAGGAGAGTTATTCTCAGGAAAGAAAAAGCAACTTCAGGCGCTTTCGCCAATTTACTTGGCGATGTGGAAATAGAATTAGTTCAATGCATAAATAGAAAAACAAAAAGAATTTTCGACAACAGGTATTGGGGCGACAGTGGTTTTATTCATTTATGTTTTGATGTGACTGATATGGATGCATTAAAAAATATTTCAGAAAAACTTGGTTATAAGTTTACCGTAGATAGTAACGATTCTTATGCAATGGAAACTGCAGAAGGCCGGTTTTGCTATGTGGAAGACCCCGATGGTACGCTAATTGAATTAGTGGAAACACATAAAATCCCGATCATAAAAAAATTCAACTGGCATATTGATCTCAGAAAAAGAAAACAGCAAAAGCCTTTACCCAACTGGATAATAAATATGCTTGGGTTGAATAAAGTGAAATGAAAGGAGGATTTGGTTTTGCAATTAACGAGGATCAGGCAATTCTATTTAATTTGTCAAAATCGATATCACTTTCTACATCAACATCGTTTAATGTTACCAGGGACTGAACAGTATAACTTAGCTGGCCTGCCTGTTTGATTGTATCCGCATATACGGTGTCGCTGCTCCAACTTTTGTTATCGAAAAGCTCAGGAATAAATTTCGACATCCCTAATAAATAATAACCGCCATCAGAGGCAGGCCCAATTACTACGTCAACCATGGGAAGCGCTTCGTAAGCATCGTTTAAAATACTTCCGGTAAGCTCGTAACTATCGCTTCCGATTATTATTATCTTTTTATATCCAATAGAAAATAATTTTTCAAACGCATGCTTCATACGCTGACCAAGATCGCTTCCCTGCTGTAGAAATTTTTCATAAATACTATTTTCCCAAAGGTCTTCTTCATTCAAAAAATCTTCGTAAAAAATAAATCTATCTGCATCAATATTTTTAGAGATAGCGTGTGTATGTAAAAGAAGCCGTTTATAAATACCAAGCGCTCTTTGTTCACCAACAGTTGCGGCGAGCCTGGATTTTACTTTCCCCA
>JBBPZF010000855.1:0-2522 GCA_038199105.1 Chitinophagales bacterium
CTGGGAAAAGACAATGCAAAAGAAGAAGAAATAGCGGAGGCGGCGAAAATTGCCAATGCAAATAATTTTATTTTACATAAAGAAGAAGGTTATGAAACCAATATTGGTGAACGTGGAAATAAATTAAGCGGCGGAGAAAAGCAAAGGGTTACCATTGCGAGAGCCGTGCTGAAAAACCCTCCAATCCTCATTTTGGATGAAGCAACTTCTTCGCTTGATACAGAAAGTGAGCGACTGGTGCAGGATGCCATTAATAATCTTATGCACCACAGAACGAGTATTGTAATCGCACACAGGCTAAGCACGATTCGTCATGCAGATGAAATTATCGTGTTGCAAAAAGGCCAAATTGTAGAACGCGGAACACATGACAGGCTAATGGATAACAATGGATTTTACAAAAAGCTGGTGATGATGCAGGAAGTGAGGTGATAAATTTTAAACTTTATATCCGAAGTTTTTGTTTTAAATAAAAGCACATTATGAAAGCAACATGGAACAATGAAATTATCGCTGAATCAAACGACACTATAGTCGTAGAAGGAATCATTATTTCCCTGCCGGTTCGGTAAAAAAAGAGTTTTTAAAAAGCTCTGCTACACATACCACCTGCCCGTGGAAAGGCGAAGCTTCTTACTACACAATTGCAGTAAATGATGCTGAAAACAAAGATGCCGCCTGGTATTATCCGCAGCCGAAAGAAGCTGCCGCAAAAATAAAAGACTTTGTTGCGTTTTGGAAAGGAGTGAAAATAGAAGAATAATATTGGGAATGCACTACTCTATTCTTTCAGGCCTTGCTAAGTATTGCTAATAGAACTACATAGTCCCGACTACTTGTTGCTGAGTAAAGATTGCAAAGTTGGTGATAACATATAGCTATATTTATGGTGTCGTTCTGGAACAAAAGATGCTCATGCTTTCTTGAATTGTTAAGCCCACCTGCTCCTACAATATTTAACCAATTCCTCAATGTCGTAAAGGTGTCTGGATGCTGCGTCTGCACGAATATAAAACTCCTTAATTATTTTATTATTCTCGTCCCTTGTCCAAAGAAATACTGGGTCAAACAAACTTGGTTGAACCGTAATAACAAAAACTGTTTTATTGTCAACTTGATAAAAATCACCGTAAGTTGAAAATGCAATTTATTTTGGTAAATAAGTAGTTTTAATTCTTGTGAACTCTCTTAAAAATTCATCTTTCGATATTTTTTTAAATTCTATTCCATAAACTTTATTTTCCTTGTCGGCAATGCCAATAAAAAGGTAACCTCCTTTTGAATTTGAAAATGCACAAATAGTTTTAGCAACTTCAAGCTCAATATTTCTTGGTGAAGAAGGTCTGTTTATTAAGCCTGGTTTAAACTCAACAAATTCGTGTTCACCTTTAGCGAAAACAGTCTCCATTGGTGGAAGCAAGTCATTTTCTGAATTGCTTTCTTCATCATCTTTCGTTTCCTCTTCATTAGGTTTGCCCCACCAAAATACCTTATCATAACCTGTCCAATCAAAAGGTGTTTCTAAAATAGTATGTTCTCCCAAAGCTGTTTCTGTATAACCTTCTTCGTACTCGTCAACATCAAAATAGGAAACGGTTTTTGAGTAACCTTTTTTATCATAGTTATTAGCTTCGTAAAATTCATATTCTTCTTCTAAGTCTCCCCAATTAGGTGGATTGGGCATATCAGAATCATCTTGGTTAATTGAGTGAATTGTGAGCTTGTTTTGTTCGTCATTATTTATTACCATTTCAACCCAAACACCGTTTCCAATATAATTTGGGAATTCATAGTCGCTACCTAATACATTTACTTTTGCTGAAGTCTTTGGGTCTATGTATGAGTTTAAAGATTTTCTTATTTCTGTATCGGCAATGTTTTTTATTTCACTCTCTGTCAAGCCAATTCCTAGAAGTAAGCCGTGTATATAATTATCAAAATCGTTGAATACAGCTTCTCTTGCAATTATTGGGTTTTCATTATTAAACTTGTGTGCAATATTTTGAAAATCTAATTCGCCTGTAATTGCATTTTGAAAAACTATCCTTGCTCTTAGAATGTAATAGCATTTATGTTCGTTCATATTAATCTTCGATTACTTGTTTGTGAGAAACCCAAAAATGAATTATTCCTAAGCTTTTAAGAAATGGAATAATATGTCCAATAGCTTTTCTTATATCTTCGTCATTAGGATGTGCAATAGCTAATTTCGCTTTTGGGTTGAGTGATTTTTCGTGAAGCATTTTTACAAGAGCTTTTCCAAAATGGCTCTTGATTCGTCCGCTGTCAAAATGCTCTCGTCTTTTTGTTGGTGCTGTGTCGCTTGCTCTTGCTCCCTTTACTTCTATAAGCATTATAGCTTTGCCTTTACTCGCTTCTATATCAATACCGTGTTTTTGTCCTAAACAAAATTTGTCGCCAATATGCCATCCTGTTTTTTCAAGATGGTCTTTGAGTAAGTTTACTGTTTCGTCCTCTGTTAGTTTCATTAAAGTCGTCTGTCTATGGATTGAGCTTACAGC
>JBBPZF010000856.1:0-3546 GCA_038199105.1 Chitinophagales bacterium
ATATATTTAATAAAAATGTTGATAATTCACAGATTTGTTTGTATAGAAAATATTTATTCACAAAACATAAAATTTTTCTTGTGCCCATGCTTTTTTTATGAAAAAATTTCGGAGTGGTATACTTTAAAATCGAAATTAACAGGTGGCGTTTCAACAACCTCTTTCCAAATAAAATAATGAGATACTTGCGTTGCCGGGATTTGGGCAGTATATTCATCAATAATCTATTCCTTTCATTTTATTTTAATCCCATGCCTAACTCTTTAAATGGTTTTGGTCTTCGAGTGCTCACATTCATTTCCAGGCTACTAAAATCTCTCTGGCTCTTTTTCCCCGGCATCCTTTTTCTAATTTTGTTTATTTTTTTCTTTTGGCTTCTTGGGCAAGGAAAAGATATTGTCGTTGCATTTACTGAAAACCAGTCCCACACTGTATTTCTACATCTAAATTATACCCGGATAATCTTCTTTATCGCCATCGGCTTTTGGGTGTATGTAAGCTGGTACTCTTCAAGAATAGTTTCTTACATAAAAAAATCGAAGCAGGTTGATTCCATCCGTGAAGTAGCAGGTGTTGACCAAAAACAGGCTGAAGACATTTACGGAAAAGAAAAAACTCCAAATGTATTAGGCGTAAAGTTTCTTAATGAATTTCCAAGGATAATAGGAAATGCCTGCATTTTGGTAACCGAGCTGGCAACATTACAATCCCCGGTTCGTTATCATCCTTTAAGCCAATTGGCTGCATTGATCATCTTTATTATTTCGATTATTGGTTTACGTTATCTTAATAAATGGATTACAAATACGCAGGCGGCGAAGCCTTCATTCAGAAAATTATTCATAGTACTGCTGATTGTATTAATGGCTTGTATTGTCCTTGTAAGCCTGCTCCCTGGCAGAATTAATATATTGTTCCTGTTTGCGCTGTTACTATTATTTCACGCGGTTTTTCTTTTTTACATTAACCTCAGGCGCGTCATAATGGAACAGGATGCAGGTACAGTAAAAGCAAAGTCAGAAATTGAAAAGACCCAGGGAAAAAACCGGAACCTGCTCCTTCGGTTAATGGATTTTCTATGCGTACCGCGGAAAGAAAAAGGATATTTCAAATGGTTCCTTATCATCAGTTTTTTCGGCATTGCCTTTTACACTATCGCTATCAATTGGCTTGATTTTGCGAGGGGCATCGGGCCTTTCCCATTTATCATTCTTGCGTTCGGCGTCTTGCTTGCTTTCGGTAATACTGTTACCGCGTTCTCAGTGTGCTTTACTGTAAATTTTCATTTCCTTTTATTTGCCCTGGCATTCCTTGTTGGCATGGGTGAAACGCATTATGTAAGAACATTTACGCCAAAGGGAAATAACAATAATTATACAAACCGCCCTGAATTAAAAAAGTATTTATCTGCCTGGCTAAATGATAGAAATGTGTCGGCGGACACAAGCGCAAGCGGCTATGATATTTATTTTATAATGGCCAACGGCGGTGCCTCCCGCTCTGGATACTGGACGGCAGCCGTGTTGGGTAAAATTGAAGATTCATCAATAAAATATAATCTTATTGACAGGTTTTCAGATCATGTATTTTGTTTATCAGGCACTTCAGGCGGTGGTGTAGGCGTAGCAAGCTTTTTCGGATTGCTAAGAAACAAGGAGCAAAAAACGCAACCAATTTACAGCGTGTCCGCAAGGCAATTTTTGAAGATGGATTATTTTACTTACACTGCTGCGAGGATGCTTGGGCCGGATTTCTTTAATTATATTTTTCATTTCAGCACCAGTAAAGACAGGGCCGCAGCACTGGAAGAGTCTTTTGAAGAATCATCTTTAAAAACTCCTGAATCATTGTACCGCGTGCCTTTCAGTGATACACTTTCCGCATTTCCTGCTATGCAAAATGGCAAAGTTTTTCTTCCCATACTTTGCATAAATACTACAAGAATGCAGGATGGCAATCCTGGCGTTGTTACCAATCTTAAGCTTGATTCTAATACTTTCAATAATCGTGTAGATGTGCTAAAGCTGCTAAAGCCTGATGAGGATATTACGCTTACGTCCGGTGCAATTTTAGGAGCAAGGTTTCCTTACCTGAGCCCTGCCGGAAGAATAGGGAATAACTACTTTGTAGATGGCGGCTATTTTGATAATTCAGGGGCCGGCGTAGTGCAGGAAATGATAAGAGGCATTTTAAATATAGCGAAAGAAGACAGTCTTCATCACGGAAATCTATATCAGCAAATAAAAAAACTTCATTTTAAAATATTGCATATCACCAATAGTCCTGTTAACCTTGATTCATCTAACATAAAGCCTGTGGCCCCATTCAAAAATGATTTGCTGGCGCCGGTACTCACTATTGTTGGCGCTTACGATATGCAGACGACTGTGAATGATAGTCGGCTTATCAATTACATAAAAGATATAAATGCTTACTCAACAAATAAGGCTGATTACATTCAAATTCCATTGTATAAAGATTCAACTGAATGGAATGAAAGCGATCCACTCTTTAAAAGATTTAAAGGGAAAGAACCATCGTATGCAATGAACTGGTTTATGTCTGATACAACACTTCGCCGGATTGATAAGCGCCTACAGGCAAATAAAAAATTGGATTCGTTAATTGCAAGCATGCGGCCAGATATGGATTCGTCCAGATAAAAAACACAAAGAATTTTATTCCCTTACGTGATGTAAAAAGTTTTCTTGGGGTGTTTGTGTTTGAAAAATGTTTTCGAGGTTAACTCAATGAGATTGCTTCGCAAAGACGTGGCTGGAGCTGAATGGAATGATCATATCCTTCTTTAAAATTGTTTTATTACAAAACGATTTAATTTTACGACTCTACAAAAAGTAATTGAAGAAATATGAAGGAAAGACTGAAAGAGTTGCAAGGGCAATTGGAGGGAGATTTGTTTGCCGGCGATGAATGGAGAATAATATACGCAACAGACGCATCTGCATACAGGGAAATGCCTTTAGCTGTGGCGATTCCCAAGACCGTTGAAGACCTGAAAAAGCTGGTAAATTTTGCAGTGGCAGAAAAAACATCTTTGATCCCCAGGACTGCAGGCACTTCACTTGCGGGCCAGGTTGTAGGCAGCGGAATTGTTGTTGACGTTTCCAAAAATTTTACCCAAATACTGGAACTAAATGAAGAAGAACATTGGGTTCGTGTACAGCCTGGCGTTATACGCGATGAGCTCAATATGTTTCTGAAGCCGTATGGATTTTTATTTGGCCCTGAAACATCCACCGCCAACCGTGCGATGATTGGTGGCATGGTGGGCAACAATTCATGTGGATCAAACTCTGTCGTGTATGGCAGCACAAGAGATCATGCGCTGGAAATAAAAGCCATACTCGCCGATGGTTCTGAAACCGTTTTTAAAACATTGAACGCTGATGAATTTCATGCGAAATGTGAAGGCGATTCTCTTGAAGATAACATCTATAAAACTACAAGAAAGCTGCTCAGCAATTACGACAACCAGGTGGAAATAAGAAGCCAATATCCAAAGAAAACAATTCACCGCAGAAACAC
>JBBPZF010000857.1:0-2743 GCA_038199105.1 Chitinophagales bacterium
TAACTCCCGCAATCAGGATGGGATACATATTCCCCGCAGGCTTGCATGCTATCGCTATTGAGTTTAACGGAACCGGGTCTTATTCATACAGCGATGGATATACTGGAATAATTACGGAAGTATTTACCCAGGTATCGCTCGGGGCAAGATTTATTTTTTAATTAGTTGGCGCACTTTTCCTTCATTAGTGCATGCATCCGCTTGTGCTTTTAACTAAAGGCAATTGATTAAAGCAAATCTTCAAAATGATCAGCTATAACACTCTATAGATTCTCTACCTGAAGATTCTTTTCAATTCATGTCACAAGCGGGACGCTCCAACCCTACGATAATCTTGCGCCAAGGATGGGGGTCATCCAGAAACTGAATACTGGCCTGTCCTAACCGGTAAAAAAAACCGCCACTATCATGGCTTCCCGAGTATTTTTCGATCAACAGCCATTCTAAGACCATAAAAAAGGGAAATTACCTCTTAACGGGTTTCACACCGCGTAAAGTTCTATTCACGTTCTTATTAGCCGCAGTCGTCTAAAAAGCAAAAAAAGCGATAAAATCCTTCATTTCTTTGGACATGAAAAATTGTATGACTTCCGAATTTTTAAACCAACAACAAATGTATATGATTAGTAGAATCAAACTTGCACTGCTTATTATAGCAATTATATTTTTCAGTGCCACCGTTTACGCTCAGCGAACCGATCAGCCAAAGTATTTGGTCGAAGGAATTGTCAAGGATTCCTCGTCGGCGCAGCCCGTGTCTTACGCAACTGTAACGCTTTTTGATAATCAGAAGAATGGCATAACCTCCACATTTTCTAACGAGAAAGGAGCCTTTAGTCTTTTGGTTGAAAAGCCCGGAGATTATTTACTCCAGATATCGTTCACCGGATATGGTACCAGGGTATTGCCAATCAGGATCCAATTAGATACTCTTAAGCTGTCAATCCCGGCTGTCTTATTGAATCCAGCAGCTACCAATCTCAAAGAAGTCATAGTTTTCGCTAAAAAGAATATCATAGAAGTTCATCCTGGCATGCTTGTCTATAATGCCGCAAACGACCTGACAAATAAAGGAGGCACTGCGGCCGATGTATTGCGTAAGGCTCCCGTACTTAATGTGGACGCTCAAGGTAACGTAAGCATGCGTGGAAGCACCAATCTCAAGATCTTAATCGACGGTAAATATTCAGGTCAAATGGCCCGCAATGCTGCCGATGCCCTGAATATGATGCCTGCCAATATTATTAAATCTGTTGAAGTCATTACAACGCCATCCGCTAAGTATGACGCTGAAGGTGCCGCCGGTGTGATTAATATCATAACAAAAAAGGGCAGAAAGAACGTCGATGGTGCCCTCGAACTCACGGCTAGTAATTTGGAACAAGCCGTAAATCCGCGCATTTCGTTAACAACGGGTAAATGGAGTTTTCCTTTCATGGTCATATTCATCGGCTGCGTAGTAAGGAAACCTCAACCTTTTTGAGAACGCAGCTCCAGAACGGGTCTAATGTATCACAACTGGAACAGAAAGTAGAACAGGATAATACGGCGCCTCACGGCTCGGGTGAATGCTTCTTATCCTTAGCTGCATAGTCGAGTAGGCAAGGACATTTCAGCCCAAGCCTCTCACAGAACCGTGCTTGAGATTCTCACCTCACACGGCTCTTCTCATTCAGCATAAGAGGAATCTTACGCATCATTGAACTAAACTCAATCGTCCAGAAATTACTTCCTGTTGTTTTTCTTAGTCCAAATGAATGAGCTGAACCCTTCGCTCCATTCCCATTACAGAAACTTCTTCACTACTACGATTCAGTCCGCCACTCTGCTACGCATCGGCTCCCTGGGGATACCTTGAATTACATTCGCATGTAAGGCATGTCAGCACATCGCAGCAGTAGTTTCTCAAGTTCCGTTTAACAGCCTGTGCAAAGTTCTTGTCGCCTTAATGCCGCCTGCCCTGCAGCCAATGATCAGGTTATCGCTGCAATTTTCCTATCGGTCGCAGATGCCTATAGTTTTGACAGGGACTGTACTGTTTCGACATGTCATCAACGATTCGCTTTCGCTCAACTCCTTTACACGTACCTGATGGTTTGCACCACCTTTTCTTCATCGCTCACTACCACAACTTTTGATTGCAGCAGCATGAAGCAGTTTATACACTCCGCCTGTACAGCGTGTATGAGAGGCCTGCTCTCATCTGTTAAACAGCATGTAAAAGAACTATTCAATTCCTTTTACTTCTTGACACACTCTGCGCCCAAGTCGGGATTGGCAAAAAACCTCGTAACATTCACGACTTCCGGAATTTTGCTTTGCATGGCATGCGCCAGCGCCAATGGCGTTGTCGCGGCCGATACCTGGCTGCCATCGTCATTCACAAGATTGTCTACTACCCGATAAATATTTTGTGAGTCTTTATTAAACCGATCATAGCTTCTTTCATCTTTCACAAACAAGACGATCAGTAAGCTACAGCCATGCCTGTAGCCAATCCAAAAATATTAATAAAGGAAAAGATCTTGTTCCTCCTTAAATTCCTGGATGCGATTTTAAAATAATTTTTGAACATGACAAGATGTTATATGATTTATTGATTTATGATTTTTATACAATCCTGCGAATCATTTAATCCGTCATATCCCGGTTCAGGCAATCATTCCGTTCTTAAACTCTTCACCGGGTTTGCCGTTGCCGCTTTTATTGTTTGTACGCTTAGTGTTATTAGTGCAAGCAACAA
>JBBPZF010000858.1:0-2422 GCA_038199105.1 Chitinophagales bacterium
AAAGCCTTAATCATTAAAATTTTTACAGTGATTTTTCGAGAATAATAAATTCCAGCGGTTGTAAATGTTTCCCGGTTAACTCGTCTTCTATAAAAGGAATTCTTTTTCCGGTATCGGAATATCCGTGCCTTGCGTACCAACTAATAAGCTCTTTGCGCAGGCTGATAACAGACATATAAATGGCAATACATTTTTTATGCGCAGCATATTCTTCGGCTGCTTTTAATATTTGTTTCCCAATGCCGGCGCCCTGCAAATGTGGTAATACGCTGAACATACCGAGGTATATTTTTTTATCATACTGCTGCAGGTTTACGCAGCCTGTAATTTGATGTTCATCATTCAGATATTTTAAAAAGACACTACCCGGCTGATTCATAATTTTATTCAATTGTGCATCATCAGTGCGTGTATCCCCGGCAATTAATTCTGCTTCTGTTGCCCATCCTTGTTTTGATGCCTCACCGCGATAGGCAATATTCAATAAGTCTTTTATGGCAACGCTGTCTGCTTTCGTGGCATATAATATATGTGGATTTTGAAAAGTGTGCATATTACTATTAAAATATAAAAAGGTAAATGTATAACAGGGTCCGGAAAAAGATCGGAAACATCAATGCATATCATGGCTTGCCTTCTTTTCTCTACGTAAAAAATCTATATTTGCCTTTCATTCCTTTGAAAACATACCGGGCACCTTTTATCCATCAACCTTTCTTCTATCCTTGCGCTAACCGCTAACTTTATTACTTACAACGTACTTAGATTTATCATGAGAATAAAAGCTTTACTCACTTTTATACAATTTATTTTAATTATTGCGCCATTGAAAACAAGGGCACAAATCAACCTCAGGGATTCATTAGCGCTGGTGGATTTTTATGATAGCACTAATGGAGATAACTGGTATAGCAATTATAACAATTGGAAAACTTCAGCGCCAGTAAGTCAATGGGGCGGAATAAGCGTTAGAAATAATCGAGTGATCGGAATCTATATGCAGGGAAATCATTTAATTGGCAATATACCGGCTTCTTTTGCCAATCTTGATAGCATGAAGAGCATATATTTTTTAGATAATAATTTCCGAAATGATTTCCTGCCTTACATCGCTAACTTCAAAGACATAAAAAGTATTGATATAGGCGAGCAATTTCTGCCGGGGCCTATTCCGTCTTCCTGGGGCAACCTAACTAAGCTGACATATTTACGCGTCTATGGGCCAAACCTTGCCGGCCCAATACCTTCATCACTTGGAAACCTAACAAATCTGAAAACAAACCGTTAGTGCGCAGACGAGTCTTGGGCGCAATGTAACTACTTCATTTAATTATGATAACTACCCAAATCCCTTTTACCAGCTAAACATACGTACTACTTATGGGCCGGTGCCGGGTTACCTTGATGACATCTATGGTGATTACCTTCTAAAGAATAATGTAGTTAGTCAAACTACCACCGATTTATTATTTCCGGGAAGTATTTACAATGGTATTTTTACTTATACCTACGATGCATCAGGCATGCCCGCTACCGCTATCAGCTCAGATGGAACCGGGCAAGTTTATGACAAGGTTGTATTTTTATAAGAAAATATAAGAAGATCATCTTTCATACAGATACTAGCCAATTGCCTCTTTCTTTCCAATCCTTCTGAATAATTCCTAAATAAGTAAATTTAACTTTGAGAAAAAAAATTATGTACGCAGACAGCCGTAAAAAACACATTATAGAAGCTGTGTTGAAAGCAGAAGATGAAAAAACACTTTCGAAACTTGAAGAAGTAATTAAGCAATCAGCAAAATCCGTAAAAAAACTTTCGGCAAAAGATTTTGTCGGAAGATGGGCTGCAAAAGATGGTGAGGACATAGAAAAAGTAATTGAAGAAGGCTGTGAACAAATAAATCCTGATGACTGGAACTAACTATCTGCTTGATACCAATATTATTTCCGCGTTATTTAAAGGGGAAGAAATTATTTCTTCTAAATAGCTGAAGCAACCAAAATTAATATTCCTGTAATTGCATAGGGTGAATTATATTATGGAGTAGAATTTTCAAATAGCTTGAAATACATTGCTGATATAGAAGAAATAAAGGCAGCGTACGAGGTTTTAATTGTTGATGATATTACCAGCAAATATTATGGCACCATAAAAGCAGCGCTACGAAAAAAGGAAGGCCGATTCCTGAAAATGATATATGGATTTCGGCTTTGGCGCTT
This sequence comes from Chitinophagales bacterium, assembly GCA_038199105.1. Taxonomy (GTDB): domain Bacteria; phylum Bacteroidota; class Bacteroidia; order Chitinophagales; family Chitinophagaceae; genus Ginsengibacter. The sequence continues at coordinate 2,224 of JBBPZF010000858.1, forward strand.
CAACACAATCTAACGCTTGTTACAAGAGATAAACATTTTGATGAGGTAGATGGACTTCTGATCGGACAATGGTAAGTTGACTTTTTTAAGATGGTTCTCATCCTTCCACTCTTAACACTTCCAACGGTGATCTGTTTAAAATTCCCCTGCTATTAGCCAAACCTGTAATAACTGTCAGCAAGCAAACAAGCACAAACAA
>JBBPZF010000859.1:0-3872 GCA_038199105.1 Chitinophagales bacterium
GCACGGTGGTGTGAGAGGACAGGTAGCCAACTAATGGCTACCTTCCTACTCGATTTTACTGAAATTTTCATCGTCAAATATTTACCACCTGCACGGCCGTGCCATAACAGAGCACTTCTGTAACACCATTCATTACTTCGTTAGCATCATACCGCATGTTGATGATGGCATTAGCGCCTCTTTCATTAGCATGTTGTATCATGTAATGGTAAGCTTCCAAGCGGGTCTTCTCGCACAGGTCCACGTAAATAGAAATAGTTCCTCCGAATAAAGTTTGCAGGCCACCTGCTATGTTTCCAAACACACTGCGGGAGCGAACAGTAATGCCTCGTACAATGCCGAGGTGCTTTGAAATGCGGTATCCTTCGAGCTGATTGCTTGATGTTATAAGTTGTTCATCGACCATAATTTCTATTTTTTTTAAGTTCAAATTTAACAATCTTTTCCCGCAGGTACTTTATTAGCACCGTTTTTGTTCTTGTGTAGTTCGTAATTTGCAACCTTTTCGTTTTTTACTTTAAATTTTTATATTCTTATAATGTTACAAACTGCTGAAGATATTCGCCTGTTGAATGAGAAGATCAATCATTCAGCAATATTTATTGATAAAATACATGCTGAAATAGGTAAGGTAATTGTTGGCCAGCACCACATGGTCGAGCGCCTTTTAATTGGGCTTTTAAGTAATGGACACATCCTGCTGGAAGGTGTGCCCGGCCTGGCAAAAACACTTTCTATAAAATCGCTGGCAAGCACTATCAATGCGCAATTCAGCCGTATTCAATTTACACCAGACCTCTTACCTGCGGATGTAGTCGGTACCATGATTTACAACCAGCAGAAGAATGAATTTATGGTGCGTAAAGGTCCCATATTTGCCAATTTTATTTTAGCAGATGAAATAAACAGGGCGCCCGCAAAAGTGCAAAGCGCATTGCTGGAAGCAATGCAGGAAAGGCAGGTAACGATCGGAAATAATTCATATAAACTCGAAGAACCCTTTTTGGTATTAGCTACACAAAACCCGATTGAGCAGGAAGGAACCTACCCGCTGCCAGAGGCGCAGGTAGATAGGTTTATGCTAAAAGTAATTATTGATTATCCCACAAAAATCGAGGAGCAGGCCATCATAAGGCAAAACGTACAGGGGCTCCAACAGGTACGCCTAAACGCAGTTGTTTCCACGCAGGAAGTATTAAGCGCACGTGAATTGGTAAGGCAGGTTTATATGGATGAAAAGGTGGAACAATACATTATAGATATCGTATTCGCAACCCGTTATCCTGATCAATACAATATTGCAAAACTAAAACCTTTGATTTCTTTTGGCGGCTCTCCAAGAGCAAGCATCAATCTTGCACTTGCTGCAAAAGCATACGCATATCTTAACAAACGTGGTTATGTAATTCCTGAAGATGTAAGAAACATTTGTAAAGACGTGTTGCGCCATCGCATTGGCCTTACTTATGAAGCGGAAGCAGAAAACGTAAATGTGGAAATGATAATAACAGAAATATTGAAAGTGGTTAATGTACCGTGAGGAAGTATCAAGTATCACGTATCAAGAATCAGGAATCGGCAATCAAATATGAAAAGTATTAAACATCTAAATTAATAATCCATGTCCTTCTCCACTCGTGGAGAAGGGTTGGGATGAGGTATGTTAACAACCGCCGAAATAGTAAAAAAAGTAAAAGAGCTGGAGATCATCAGTAAGAAGATCACCACGCACTTGTTCACGGGCGAGTATCACTCAGCTTTCAAAGGCAAGGGAATGAGCTTTAGGGAAGTACGCGAATATTATCATGGCGATGACATAAGGTTTATTGATTGGAATGTAAGCGCCCGTTTTTCCCATCCGTTTACCAAGGTATTTGAAGAGGAAAGAGAGCTGACTGTTATATTATTAGTTGATGTAAGTGCCAGCGCATTGTTTGGTACACTAAGCCAAACCAAACGTGATCTTATCACAGAAATAGGTGCAGTGCTTACCTTTAGCGCTATTAATAATAATGATAAAGTAGGTGTTATTTTTTTTAGTGATAAAGTTGAAAAATATATTCCACCAAAGCAGGGAAGGCAACATGCGTTATACATTGTAAGGGAGTTACTAACGGCTGAGCCTAAACGCACGGGAACAAATTTGAATGAAGCGCTGAATTTCTTTTCCCGTTCTAATAAGCAGAAAAGCATTGCCTTTATCATGAGTGATTTTATAGATGAAAAATATGAAGACAAATTGCGTGTGATGGGAAGCCGGCACGATGTGATAGGGCTGAAGATTTATGATAAAATGGATATGACCCTCCCGGATATCGGGATGTTGAAAGTGGAAGACCTGGAGACCGGCTATACGCAATGGCTGAATACTTCTGACGCGATGGTGCGGCATGCTTACCAGCAAAATTTTATGCAGCAAAGTGCACAATGCAAAGCCATTTTTAAAAAGACCGGTTCTGACTTGCTGCACATACGAACCGATGAAGATTACGTAAGAATTTTGCAGCAGTTTTTTTTAAGAAGAAAATAAAGTGAAAGAAAAGGATTTGTTTAAAAGCATTTGTCATACAAGGTTAGGTATAGTATTCTTACTTGCTTTTACCCTTTTATTTGCACCAAATATTTTTGCACAGCTTCCCCAGGTAAAAACTTCTGTAGATAAGAATAACATTTTAATAGGCGAGCAATTTCAATACAAAATTGAAACCTCCATGCCCGACAATTCCTTTAGCCTTAGCTGGTTTTCTGTGCCCGATAGTTTTGGGAATTTTGTAGTCGTAAGCAAAAATAAAATCGATTCCGTTGTTGCCAATGGCACTTTGAAATTCAGCCAGGTGTTGACGCTTACCAGTTTCGATTCCGGGCGGCAGGTGATACCGCCACTCAATCTTTCGGCGGATCCGCTGGCGGGAGATACCACTTATAATTTATTTACTGATACCATACCCATCAATGTTTCATTTTCTCCGCTGGACAGCGTAAAAACTTTTCATGATATTAAATCCATCATCGAAGTAAAAAGAGTAATTCCCTGGTGGGTCTGGCTATTGGTTGCACTTGGGGTGCTGATCATTACTTTCTTAATAATATTTCTTATTAAGATATTTAAAAAGAAAAAGGAACTACCCGGCCTTTTGTCTTCAAAACTGTCTCCGTATGAAGAAGCTGTAAAAGCTTTGGACGACCTTGAAAAAGAACAACTGCTTCAAAAGAATGAACCTGCTAACGAACCGGTGAAAGAATACCATACCCGGCTTACAACAATTTATAAGCGCTACATTACAAGGAAAACAAATTTTAATAAACTGCACCTTACTTCAGATGAGCTTCTTATTGATCTTGACGCTTACGGCATTAGTAAAGACCAGGTGTCAGCCTTTGCAAGCTGCCTGCGCATGGGCAACGCGGTAAAGTTTGCCAAATACATGCCGCCGCAAAGTGAAAGTGAAAAATGCCTTGGCGAAGTAAGGGAAACGATCAAACAAATTAATAATTACTTTAACACTAAAACAGCAAGTGGTATTTGATTATTTAAATAATATAACTTTTGCGCAGCCGCTTTTCTTCGGGCTGTTTGCGATCATTCCGGCGCTTATTTACCTGAAGTTTTCAAGAGGCAAAAATCAAATCGCCGCCTTACCGGTGTCTACTATCCGGGGCCTGGCGAAGCAAGGGTCGTGGAAAAATTCATTGATAAATTTGCCCTTTGTTTTTAGGTTGCTTGCATTAAGCTGCATCATCATTGCTCTTGCACGGCCGCAGATTAAGTTCGACGAGCAGGAATCGGAAGGAGAAGGCGTGGATATTATTTTGTGTATTGATGTAAGTGGCAGTATGACGGCGCAGGATTTTTCACCAAACAGGATGGAGGC
>JBBPZF010000860.1:0-8017 GCA_038199105.1 Chitinophagales bacterium
AACATTATAAGAGAAATTAATTGATTGAGTAAACAACGTATTTCGCCCGCCATCAAAGAAGTTTCTTTTAATTGTATCTTTCTTCGCCTTAGTATCAAGCCTGCCATAAGGCTCATCTATTCTTGCATTATTTAAAGCTGAGTAATCTATGTTTAATGAATGGGTAAGATCCCACCGGAAAATATAGCTCCTGTCAAACGTAAAATATTTATCAAAAGTTTCAGGTATTACATATTTATCTTCTCCAATACTTCTTGGTTTTATTACGCCAAACTGCCTGAATATATCTGCTTTAAAGCTTAACTGAGATGGGATTGGGTTTAGATTGAAATCTTTTATAAGATCAAACCAATGTGTTTTTGTTTTTTTGAAAAGCTTTTTGAATGGTTCATAAAACTTCGGTTGCGGGGCATAGTTATATCCCACTCCTCCGCGTTGTTTTGTCACGTCATCGTATTCAATAAGTGGATTGTGTGCTGAGGTTTTTGTAAATGAATAATTGAGATCAAGATTTTCAACATCCCACGGCATTGGCTTTTTATTACTTGTCCTGTTCTTGTGAACATTTGTAAAGCTGATTGTTTTTGTAGAAGTAAAATCTACAGCCTGGCTCCTGATAGAATCGCGCTGGCTCGCCGGTGCGTTTTTTATCTTTTGTTTTAAGGTAAGGTCAAGGTCAAAAGGATCATATTCCGGTGTGCTTATACTGTTGGAAATACTTGCATAAAATGGTATAGACAAAGCTGCATTCTTTGGTAAAAGTTTGCCGAGTTCCAGGTTAGCCGCTGCATCAAATTGGAGAAAATAATCTTTGAAACGTTCATTGACTCTTTGTTCCAAAGTACCGAAACCATTACTGTGTGTATTAGCTGAAATACTTATTGTTCCGAGGTCCGCCAGGTTCGCATCAATCCGTGCAAGGCCCGCCCAGCCACCTTTTTCGTCAAGTGATGAAAGCCTTAATTCATTAAACCAAAGCTCGCCGCAAGCGCTTGCCACCTTCTCATTCTTCACGCCCATGAGTATGCCTTTTATTTCACCAAGATTGGGATTTCCCATTATCGAGTATGTCTGGCCGTTAGGCTGTAGCTGGGAATACAATACATTTATCGGTGAGCTGGAAAGATTTCTTGTAGTCTTAATGGCTGTGAGCGCCTGCAGTTCAAGGTCAAGATTGTTTGCTGCTATCCACAATGTATCGTTGTATGCATCGCTATTGGGGTCGAGGCCGGTATTAAGCGGCGTAAGTTTCAATGGAATTTTTACTTCGTAATAGTTTGAAACAAAATCGCTACCCATTCTTACAGTTGCATAAAGGTCGTTGTTGTTTAATGGAGTGTTTTGCGCCTGCTCCGCGTGAATATACATTTGAAGCTTTTTAAACTGGCGCAAATCCCTGTTGGCGAATGTTTGGAAAACGGCCTTGCCATCGTTGCGGGAAAGGTTACAAAAATTCAGCGTAAGTGCCTGTTCATTTTGCAAAAGATTCACCCCGTTGTTGCTCAATGTTTGCACACGCTCAATTTCCCTTGGCGTGCGATATGGCAGCGGCGTGCGCCTGTCGTTCTCTTCAATATTTACAGCGCCGACATTGAAATCGCTTGTTGTTTCAGGAGCATAGTTTCCTGTTGTGTCAAGCTTGAATTGAAACTTTCTCCAGGTGTTTCTTACAAGGTCCAGCTTTCCAAACCGCACAACCACACTATCGCTAAAGTCTGTGAGGAACATTCTTATAAAACGGATAGATTTAAAATCAGGTATGTTACCGATTTTCTTATTATAAGAATCGATCGGGATTCTAAGCTGGTACCACGTTTCCGTTCTTGTCATCCCATTAGCTAATTTTACAGTTACCGGTTTTTTATCTACAATAAAATTCTGACCGATTTGCATCGAAGGATCGGTCTGAGGTTTTAGATCAACTATATATTGAAAATATTCCTCTGTCTCATTTAATGTATTGTCGCGATTCACATCTTCCTGGTCAGGATACAAAGTTGCCGCCGATGAAAATTGAGCATTGTTATCTGCAATGGGAGAATTTCCCTGTGGGTTATTAAAGTCTTTATAACGGGCAAGAATATCTGCATTTCGTGCATCAAGATCATTGCCACGGTAGTAATGATAATCATCTGAAGATGGATCACGAAGCGCATCCTGGTAAACCCTGGAGCCTGCACCAAAGTTTGCAGCCAGCACATTCAGGTAATCAATTCTTCTTTTGGCTACCTCTCCGCTATCAGTTAAGCCATCGAAGCCTACATCCTGGAAGGGCCTGTCAGCAGGGTCATTGCTGAATGCATTTGTAACCTGTATCGGGTTGCGCGGCACATTTCCCCATACGGAGGTATCTACTTGCGCGGGAGCATTCGGAGTTGGAAGGCCATTCTCATAAAACCTTCTTGAATCTTTTAGTACATCTTCAGAAATATTTCCAAGATTAATGTAAAACTTTCCCCCGGCACTATTGGGATTGGTAATAAAAGGGTCTTGTACCCAACATTCAATATATTCTACGTTTGCGGTTTCGAAATCCGTTTGGTCAATATTGCGCATAAGGCCGCCCCACCTTTGGCGCGGATTTAATAATTTGCCGTTGGTATTTACATTTGTTGCGCTTGCATCATAGTTATAAGGGCCACGGTCAGTAGGGTAGTAGGAAAGATCAAATGTTATTAATTGGTTTTGCCCAAAGTCTGTCGTGCGTTGCGGGAATATTTCAGTTTGCGAAACGGCACGTACACGCGGGTCAGATAAAAGATCTGTTTTCCCCTTTAGAGGATTGTTTATATTTCTTGGATCCTGCAAAGTTGGCTCAATCTGGTACCAGGCTATCTTCGCCCTGTTTTTTCCATAATCAAGATTGTCATTTAAGCCTGCTTCCGGGAAGAGGATATTATTGCCGCTAACATCAGTTGCACCAAACGGTGTAGATGCCAATGCCCATGCTATAGGAGGAAAGCGCAGGTCAATATCGCTCTTGCTCCCTTCGAAATTATCAATATAAATAACGCCGTTACTTCCACGTCCGATTTGCGGTGCGTGACCTGGTTTCAAAAAGGCAATCTCTGCATAAGAATTAATGGCAGAAGGCGCAGTGGTACTGTAAAAAGGTAGCTTATTCAATAGCTTGGTAAACCTCGGTACATCGCGTTTGTAATTTGCATCCAGTCCATACATGGTATTCTTAATAGGGTCTTCGCCATAGTCAACCTTAGTAAAGTAGGGCCTTTCACTCAACCTCACCATAGTTGCACCGAGTGATAATTGTTCCTTTGCCGTATTCTTTGCCAGGTAATCGAGGCGCAAACCCATATAGCTTTTTGACTGTAGCCCAAACGTTGCATTGTTTTCAAAATTTACCTGCACAGGCAAGCCGGCGTTTATAATCGCCTGGTTAATTACTTTAATTGTACCCAGGTCATAGTTAATAGTGTAGTCAATATTTTCACTCAACTGCTGACCGCCTGCAGACACCGTTACTGAACCGGGCGGAATATTATAGCCGATGCTTATGTCAGATGAGGAAGATGATTTAGCAGAGCCTTTAATAACAAACCTGTCAAGATTTGGATATTGCTGCGCAACTGCTTTAATAGAATCATATAACGGATAAAAGAGGCTGTCTTTTGCAATGGTAGTGTCAGTAAATATCTTCGGTGCAAGGCCCCGTCCAAATGGTTCCAGCAGGGGAAACATAACCCTGCTATATTGAGGGATAACAGTATATCCTTCTACATAGTCAAATACGCCATCTGGTTGTGGATCATTCTGATTGTTGAGCCTGTCAAGGTTTACTAAGGTTAAAATAGGTGTTCCCTGGTTAAGGTCTCCAAAGGGAAGATATCTTTTAGCTCCAAGCCCCGGTTGCTCAAATAAAACATTAAGTTGAAAGTCGGTCCGGTCAAGGGTGCCATATCCTACGCTATATACGTTTTTCATCATCAATTGCCAAATAGGGAGCGTAGGGCGTTGCGAAGTTGCTTTTAATAATTTCAAAAACAAAACCTTTTGATTACTTGATGTAGAGTCTGGCGGTACATCCTGCGAAAATTCTCCTACCTGGTAGATGGTACCATTATAAGAATATTGATAGGCTACAGCTAACACTTCATCAGGCTGCAGCGGCTGGCTTAGGGAAAGAAAACCTACTTTGGAATTATAGATATATTGAGTTGAATCAAGCTTTCTTGCGAATGTTTTTTCAAAATCCTGTACCGGGCTAAGACCCATGCCGATTAGCTGGTTGTTGATCAAAGCAGGATTACGACTTTGCGAATTGCTGATTACACTTTGGTACTCTGAATTTGTGCTGTTTGCAGGTAACGATCCATTCACTTTAAAAGGGCGAAAAGGATTGGATTCTCCAAGATCCATTAAGCCAACAACATCTCTAGCTTGAGTAGTAGTTCCATTTTTATTTGTTACCCATACTTCCAGCCTCAGTATTTGCACCGGCGTTGTTACAGCAGGCAAATTGCTCATCACTTTATTATAATTATTCTTGAAATACTGCCCCAGTAAAAAGTGACGGTTTTCCTCGTATTCGTCGGCTTTAAATTCAAATTGCTGTGAAGCCGAACCGCCCTGCAAATTCACAGATTGCCGCTGAGACTTTTGATTGGCAAGTACGCCGGTTACATAGAGTTTACCAAATTGTAATTGCGTTTTGATACCAAAGAGTGATTGCGCTCCCGGTATCAATGTGCTTCTTGAGGGAAAAGAAACATTACCAGCTTCAAAGCGCTTTAGTATTTCGTCATCCGTACCACTATAGTCAAGTTTTAGCTGGTTGGTAAAATCAAAATTAGCAAGCGTATTATAGCTGATAGGGAATTTAAGCTTGTTGCCAATATTTGCATTTACATTTAACTGGGCAGCCATATTAAAATCAAACCCGCCATTTTTTCTGGCTCTTTCCGGTAACGTTGGATTTTTAATATTCTGTCCCTGGTAACCTGCCGTGATATCTACATTACCCTGTGGCTGAATGTCAATTTTACCATTTCCAAACAGGCGATTAAACAGGTTATCATATACGTTTAATTTAGGCTTTACCCGGCCCCGATTTAAAATACTAAGTGTATTGGCTCTTTTTTTGAAATATTCCATTTCAGATTTTCTGGCTTGTATAGCTATAAACTCATCAAATGTGTAAGAAGTGGGCGTTCTGTAAAAGCGATCACCTATTTTTTCGAAAACATTATATTTTTTAGTTTCAGGATCGTAAGCTACGGAATCAGTAATGTTAGAAGGGGGAGCAAAATCAAAGGTGCTTCGGGAATTGGAAATGAAATCTCCCCTGCGGTCGTGAATGGGATAATGTAAGGTATCTTTTGATGGGTTAAATGTTGAATCCTGTGCATCCACATCACTGCTTATAGCCAATAGGAATAGCAGGCTAAGCGTATAAATAAGAAACACCCCAAAAAATTTAGGTTGCAATTTTCTTTTAAGCAACATCCGGCAATTAATTAAGGTAGATTTCTCTCAAATAACTTTTAGGGCTTTTTTTATTAATTCTTCAAGGGTGTTTACAGTTGAACCAGAAAGTGCGATTTTTGTAATTGCCTGTTCTGCGACCGGCCTTCCAATTCCAAGTGCCACCAAAGCATTTAACGCATCTTGCTCCAAAGTATTGCCATGAGCAGTAATACCTGGCGTGGTTGAAGACAATTTAGAGACTTTATCTCTCAACTCAAGCACCAATCGCTCAGCAGTTTTTCGCCCTATACCTTTTACGCCTTCCAGTACATGTGCGTTATTTTGCATAATTGCTGTACTTATTTCTGCCGGCTTCATGTTAGACAGCATCATTCTGGCCGTAGCTGCACCCACGCCGGAAACACTTATCAACATTACAAACATTTCCTTTTCCATGGCATCGTAAAAGCCATATAAGGTGTGCGCATCTTCTTTTACCTGCAGGTAAGTATATAACTTTCCTTCTTCCAGGTTTTGGATAGAATAATATGTATTCAGGCTGATTTTTACATTATATCCAACGCAATTAACACCCAAATAAACGACTGTGGGATTTTTGTAGGCAAATTTTCCTGATAAATACGCGATCATATTAGTTTTTAGAGTGCCAAAAGTAAGTAATTCAGTCTTTACGAAGCGAATATTAATAAATGTAAAATCTACGAATTATCTAATAGTCAAGATGTAGTACTTTTATCAACTTAAAAAAGTATATAATTTAAATGGATAAAAAAATATCGGCAGCCATTACAGCCACCGGTGCTTACGTGCCCGAATATAAACTCACGAATGCCGAACTTGAAACGATGGTTGATACCAGCGATGAATGGATAAAAACCCGGACCGGTGTTGAAGAAAGAAGAATATTGAAAGGAGAGAACAAAGGGGTGTCTGAAATGGCGATCCCTGCGGTGCTTGAGCTTTGTAAAAAAAGGGGTATTGATCCTATTGAAATTGATTGCCTTATTTGTTGCACAGTTACTCCCGATATGACTTTTCCTGCGACAGCAAATATTATTACTTATAAAATTGGCGCTGCAAACGCGTTTGGTTTTGACCTTTCCGCAGCGTGTTCCGGCTTTTTATTCGGTGTTACCACAGGTGCTGCCATGATTGAAAGTGGCCGATATAAAAAAGTGGTAATTGTTGGCACAGATAAGATGAGCGGTATCGTCGATTATAGCGACCGCACTACCTGTGTGCTTTTTGGTGATGCAGCAGGAGCTATTTTGCTGGAGCCAAATGAAGAAGGGTATGGCGTACAGGACAGTTTGTTGAAATCGGACGGAAGCGGTGTCGACTACCTTAAGATGGTGGCGGGCGGATCGAAAAAGCCTGCATCTATTGAAACGGTAATGGCCAAAGAGCACTACATATTCCAGGAAGGGCCACAGGTTTTTAAGTTTGCAGTAAAGCGTATGGCGGACGTATCTTACGAATTATTGGAGCGAAATCACCTCACGGGAGATGATATCGCATGGCTGGTTCCCCACCAGGCAAACAAAAGAATAATTGATGCCACAGCAAACCGCATGGGGCTTAGTATGGATAAAGTGATGATCAACATCCAACGCTATGGAAACACTACTTCAGCGACAATCCCATTGTGTTTATGGGAGTGGGAAAAGCAATTGAAAAAGGGAGACAAAATTGTACTTGCCGCATTTGGTGGAGGGTTTACCTGGGGGGCTACTTTGGTGAAATGGGCGTATGATACAACGGGATAAACAGGGATAAGTGTGGGTAATCAGGACAATTTAATTATTATTTATGGCGGTTAATAATTTGCTTGATACAAGTACCGTAAGTCTCAGCGATATTATTGGCAATGGAAAGATTTATAAAGTTCCTTCTTATCAAAGAGATTATTCGTGGAAGCAAGATCATTGGGAAGATTTATGGGCTGATATATTAAGCATTCTTCACTGTGACAGTATACATTACATGGGCTCGATTGTTTTACAGAATAAAGGAGAGAAGCAGTACAGCATGATTGATGGACAGCAGCGGTTATCTACTTTGACTTTAATAGCACTGGGTACAATAAAAACTATTCAAAATCTAATAGAGAAAGGTATTGATAAAGAAAATAACCGGGAGCGTGTATCGTTGCTCACGAAAAAATTTCTAGGGGATAAGGATCCTGCCTCCTTAACCTATTCAGCAAAATTAGAATTGAATGAAAACAATAATAATTTTTTTCAATCGAATTTGATGGTTTTTAGAAAACTATTAAACGAAAGAACGCTGAAAGATTCGGACAAACTTTTATGGCAGGCTTACAATTTTTTTCTTGAAAAAATAGGCAGTTATTATCAAAGCAATGAAAATGGTGAGGATTTAGCCAACTTCTTAAATAAAGAGGTGGCTGAAAAGATGATGTTTATCCAAATTATTGTTGAAGATGAACTCAGCGCTTATACTGTTTTTGAAACGCTGAACTCGCGGGCCGTTAGCTTAACCGTAACAGATTTACTTAAGAATTATTTATTCTCTTTATCTACAACCGTTGACTTAGATCATGTAAAAGAAA
>JBBPZF010000861.1:0-2753 GCA_038199105.1 Chitinophagales bacterium
ACGCCGGTGCCAAGAGAAAACTGGAAGATAACTATACATGGAAAGAGTAAATGGGATATTATTTTTTGCAGTGATGATACAAAGTTCTGGGGCAGCGGACAAAGTGAGCACCATTTAATCGAAACCAATTTGGTGGACAAAAAATGCAAGGAATATGAAATAAACTTGTACCTGCCTCCGTTAGGAGCTTTAGTTTTGAAGTAAACTGGTATAGTTATGTTTTCCAATGGCTGTACCAGGAAAAAAAATCCTGACATGAAAACTATCCTTTTTGTATTAGCGCTCCATTCATTTGCATTGGCAGCATTTTCGCAAAACGCCGACAGCGCTTCCTGGTATTTTAATAAAGGCATTGAAGAAAAGAACGCGCGGCGTTTAGCCGTTGCAGAAAAGAATTTTAATAAATCTGCTGAATTAAAACCGGACTATGTGCAGGCATATCTGGAAAGTGGAAAAGCAGAACTTGAGATGCGCAAAATATTTGATGCGCAGAAAAATTTTACAAAAGCTTATGAGCTGGCTCCTTCAAACTCCGAGGTTATCAAACAAATGGCAGAGTTATATTTTAATAACCGCCAGTTTCAAAAAGCGATTGAATTTGCCGGAAAGTGTAACTCGTGTCCCGATGCAGACCGCATTACGGGAATGTCTTATTATCAAACGGAAGACTATAATAACGCTGAGGCGTACCTGAAAAAAGCTATTGCAAAAAACAATAAAGATGCTGAAGCAGCCTATACATTAGGACGTACTTATCTTGAGTTGGAAAATGAAAAAAGCGCCATACCACAATTTGAAAATGCAATCGCAATTGACCCCACAAGAAATATGTGGATGTACGAACTTGGCCTCATTTATTATAGCCAGCAAAATTATAAAAGTGCATTGAAATACTTCAATATGGCCACGGATGCCGGCTATAATAAAACGAATGACTTCTACGAGAACTTCGGCTTTGCACAGATATATACCGGGGACGCAGAAAACGGTGTGAAAACATTAACTGAAGTGCTCAAAAGAAAACCCAATAATGCAGAATTGCTCAATAACATTGCCAACGCTATGTATGAGATAAAACGCTATGACGATGCGCTTACTTATTTTTCGAAATTGCTTGAATTAAATCCTAAAGATGCTTCTTCATTATTTATGGCAGGAATGACATTTCAGAAAAAAGGAGAGAAAGAAAAAGGACAGAAGATATGCGATAAGGCGATTGAAATGGATCCGTCGCTTGCAAGAAACCGCCAGAAGAAAGACATGCCAATGGGCTTGTGATAAAGATATTTTAATGGTTTCACATTAGCGATTAATTGTTCCTGTCTCCTCGTCATTGTTTGTATGTATTAGTCCGGCATAGAACAAAGCCTTTTCCTGGTTAGTGGCTTTCTGTCTACCTCTTTGGAAACTTAGCAAGTTCTGTTGTCAAGTTATATGATAATTGTTGCAGCTCGTTATTGCAGAGTATAGAGTCAACAAAATACAACATATCTTCCTTAGCTGATTGTGGTCTGCTTCCAGGTCGAACTGGTTTCTTACCTTCATTTGTTACTAAATTTCCGTGGATTACATGACTTTGTGGAGGCGGGGAATAACTTTTTTGGGAACTTAAAATAGATCTGATGAATTGAATCATTGATCATTTGGGTAACAATCTCACTTCCTAAAGATCCTGTGCCACCTTTAATTAACACATTCCTCATTTAAAATTATTTGCTTCGTTTAATGATAAATCCGTTTTCAACTTTTTGCAATCCAATTTTGGGATAATAATCCATTGCTGTGGGTGCGGAAAGAAGCAATAACATTGATTCGCTACCAATTTTTTCTTTTGTAGGTTCAATAAGTTTTTTTCCAATTCCCTGGCTTTGATATGGTTTACTTACTGCAAGGTCGGAGAGATAACAGCAATAACAAAAATCTGTAAGAGCCCTTGAAATTCCAACAAGTTCGTCATCACTCCAGGCCGTAACAACTAAATTAGAATTGTCATACATTTTCTTTATTCGTTGTTCATCTTCAACCGGTCTGTTTATACCCGAACTTTTATAGAGGGTAATAATTTGGTCTGTATTTGGGATTATGTTGAATTTGTAGTTTATTTCCATAATATTAGTAGTTTAGTCGATTAAAATGGCTTAAAACTTTCGGTATTTGAGCAGGCAAGATAATAGCATGCACAACTAGAGGGGCTTATGCAAGTGTGAAATTTTATAAAGCCCTGCCCGGTGTGCAGCCTGATTTTGTGTATAAATTTGAAGATAAAAACTTTTGCCTGCTTCTATTCATACCGCCGGAACTGTTGCGGATAGTGAACTACGACTGATTCGCAGCGGCAAACGTCCAAATTCAACATGCATCTCTACACTTTTTGTGGTTTCAAGTATGGTTAAATCTCCCTCAAGTTTATAATCGTCATCCTGGTTTTTCAGCAGCCCATTGAACAATATTTTAGGAAATTTCTGCTCGTCAAGGAAGGTTGGCGATTTACATGGTTGTCTGTCTCGGCATTGTTTGTGTCAATGCTATTGGTAGCAATTTCGAAATTAGTTTCTGCATTATCAAAACCTTTATTGTCACTCGTAACAACTCCATTAAATATTTTAAATGTGCCGGAAACATTCGATATAGCCAGGTGTTTCACTTTAAACTGAACCTCGGAATGATTAGGGTCAATTTTCCATTTTGATTGCTCTTTTTCTGTCATAATTATTAATTTTTAGAATAAAGCGGATAGGTCGTGATGAAGTGAA
>JBBPZF010000862.1:0-4570 GCA_038199105.1 Chitinophagales bacterium
ACAATTGTTTTTCCAGGTAATGGGCGAGACAGGTTTAGTAATTATTATTTCGGTTCTGTTGGCGATTGGCATTGCAGCATTGTGCCTGCCTTTTATAAAACACATTGCTTCTATTGAGGAGAATCTTGGTTTAATAAACCTTCCCGTTTTATTTTTTATATTAATACTTATTGCCGTTGTAACCATTCTATCAGGCTTATATCCTTCATTGGTACTTTCGGGTTATAAACCGGCCTTGGCATTAAAAAATAAAATTACCTCTGCAAATGTTGGCGGCATCTCATTAAGAAGAGGCCTTGTAGTAATGCAATTCGCTATCTCACAGGTATTAATTATTGGTACTATAATCGCCATTAGCCAGATGAGTTTTATAAATAATGCTGACCTTGGTTTTAATAAAGAAGCTGTGCTCCTGTTAGAAGGAAATTCTGATAGTACAGTAATTGCAAAGCTTCCTGCATTTAAAGAAAAACTTTTGCAAACGCCAGGTGTCGTGGCAGTAAGTTGTAACTCTGATGCACCTTCATCTGATAATACATGGGCTTCTAACTTTGCCTACAATCATAAAGAAGATGAAAAATACCAGGTTACCATGAAGTTTGCAGATCCCGATTATTTTAAAACTTATGGCCTGCAATTAGTAGCAGGCAGAGTTTATGATAAAAGTGATTCTATTAAAGAATTAGTAATTAATGAAACATTAGTTTACAAGCTTGGGGAAAAGCATCCTGAAGATGTAATAGGAAAAGATATTCGTATTGGTTCATCAGCCTGGAAAAAAATTGTAGGAGTAGTAAAAGATTTTAAAACAAATTCATTAAGAGAAAACATCAAGCCACTGTTGCTTGCAGAACACAATGAATACTATAGTATTACTTCTGTTAAATTAAGATCGTCAAATATTCCTCAAACCCAGGCCAGCATTCAATCTCCCTGGAACCAGTTTTTCCCTGAATATGCTTATACAAGTAAGTTTTTCGATGAGAATATTGCAAAGTTTTATGAGCAGGAAACTCATTTATCATTATTGTATAAAATTTTTGCAGGTCTTGCTATTTTTATCTCGTGTTTAGGTTTGTACGGCCTTGTATCGTTTATGGCAGTGCAAAAAACCAAGGAGATTGGTGTAAGAAAAGTGCTTGGGGCTTCTGTATCAAACATTATTTATTTGTTTTCAAAAGAGTTCACCATACTTATCGCTGTGGCATTTATAATTGCTGCACCTATCGCATATTTTATGATGCATGCATGGTTGAATGATTTTGTTTATAGGATAAATATTGGCATTGGAGTATTCGTTCTCGCGGTATTAATTTCAATAATTATCGCATGGATAACAGTGGGCTACAAAGCAATAAGGGCAGCGATGGTAAACCCCGTGAAGAGTTTGAGAAGTGAATGAGTACCCCTGGCCCCTGAAGTGGAACAGGGCAACGGCTTTTATAGTTAAAACAGATAAACTAAATAAACCAATAAACTAATAAACAAGCAAACTAATAAACTAATAAACAGATAAACAGATAAACAAGTAAACCAACTATGCTCCAACTAAAGAATATTTACAAATGGGTAAACACAGGAAGTAACCGCACCTTCCTATTGAAAGACATTAACCTGCATGTAAAGCAAGGCGAATTTATTTCAATTATGGGACCTTCCGGCTCTGGCAAATCTACATTGCTTAATGTACTAGGAATGTTGGGTGAAGCCAATGAGGGGCAATATATTTTTATGGATCAGGATGTGCTGAAGCTTAAAGAAAAACAGCGGTCGGAGATTTATAAAAGCCATATTGGCTTTGTGTTCCAGGCTTATCACTTAATTGATGAGCTTACCGTTTATGAAAACATTGAAACACCTTTAATCTATCAGAATATAAAATCAGGAGAACGCAAAGCGATGGTTGCAGATATGCTTGACCGTTTTCAAATCGTTGGTAAAAAAGATTTGTTTCCTACTAATCTTTCAGGAGGCCAGCAACAGCTTGTAGGCATAGCAAGGGCTTTAATTGTAAAACCAAAGTTGATTCTTGCGGATGAACCCACCGGTAACTTAAATTCCAAACAAGGAGAGGAGATCATGGATATTTTTAAAGAGCTGAATAATGAAGGTGTTACGATAGTGCAGGTAACGCATTCAGAAAAAAATGCGGCTTATGGATCAAGAATTATTCACCTTCTTGATGGAAGAATTGAGAAGGAAAGTTGAGGGGGCGGTAGCAGGTATCAGTGATGAGGTATCAGTAATCAGGTCGCTGGATCAAACGTCAAATATCAGGTATTAAGAATCAGGTGTACAGTATAAAATAAAAAGTTAACACGGAACATTCAATACATCAACTAATGAATTACGAAAATAAGAACGCTAAAAAATATTGGCCCTCTCCTTTGCAGAGGGGTTGGGGTGAGGCTATGAAAACGACTTTTCTTTATATAGCGTTTATGCTTGCTGGTTATATTGCCGGTGCGCAAGATAAATTAACGCTAAAGCAGGCAATAGAAGCTGGTATTAAAAACAACCTGGATGTAAATCAATCAGATCTTTTAATGCAAAAAGCTGATGTAGCTTTCCGGCAGTCAAGGTCAGCTATGTTGCCCAATCTCAATGCCAACGCGGATCATGGTACTAACCAGGGAAGAAGCATTGATCCTTTTACCAATGCATTCATTAATCAAAATGTAACCTATGCAAGCTATGGTGCAAGCAGCAGTCTCTTATTGTTTAATGGTTCTTCATTGCAGAACAGGATAAAGGGAAACAGGCTTGGTTATGAAGCTACTCAAATGGAACTGCAACAAGCTAAAGACAATATCACAATTAATATTATACTTGCTTACCTTGGCGTGCTAAGTGCTGAAGATGTTTTGGCGAGTTCGCGTGATCTTTTAACGGTTACAGAGAAGCAGGTAGAACGTCTTAATATTTTAAATCAATCCGGTGCTATCGCGCCTTCAAAATATTACGATTTGAAAGGGCAGCTTGCCAACGATCAGATTACTATAGTAGATAATGAAGCCGCACTCGAAACTGCCAAACTCACGTTGGCGCAGCTTCTGAATATTCCTTACGATAAAAATATGGATTTGGAAAGATTACCTCTTGACTCATTCAAAGTTTCTTATGATGCAGACCCGAATAAGATTTACCAGTCAGCCTTACAACAGTTTGCCCAAATAAAAGCAGTGCACTTTCGCACTGCAAGCGCTGAAAAAAATATCCGTTCTATACAGGGAGAACTATATCCTACTCTTGCGTTGAGTGGAAATATAAATACAAATTATTCAAATGCTGCAACACAAAGCGTTTTGGTAAATACTGTAGATATTGCTTCATCCAATTATGTAATTGTCAATGGTTCACAGGTACCTGTTATGGTGAAACAGGATAATTTTAACAATAAAAAAATCAATTATGGAAGCCAGCTTAAGAACAATAAGTTTACTACGGTGAATCTTGGCCTAAGTATTCCCATCTTCAACGCCAGTCAGATAAAAAGCCGTGTGAAGATTGCGAAGCTTGATTTGAAAAACAACGAGCTTATAGAACAAAATACCAGGATTCAATTGCAGCAATCCATTGAACGGGCTTATGTAAATCTTTCATCCACTTCAAATAAATATAAAATACTTCTTGAGCAGGTTAATTCATTTGAAGAATCTTTCAGGGCCGCGGAAATTCTTTTCAATTCTGGCGCTTCCACATCGGTAGATTATCTTATCGCAAAAAATAATCTTGATAGAACAAAGACCAGCTTGATCACTTCTAAATATGACTTTGTGTTAAGAACTAAAGTGCTGGATTATTATGAAGGAAAGACATTGTGGTAAAAGGATACAATATTTATTCGGGTTTGACAGTCTTCTGAATTAGTTACTTTTGACGTTAGTAATTTTCAATTAGAGTATGATTATTTCTTTTGGTAATTCAGAAACAGAAATTGTTTGGAATGGCAGAAGAGTTAAGCAACTTCCTGGCGAAATTCAAAAGGTGGGGAGGCGAAAGCTTAGAATGCTTAATAACTCTGTTGGTCATTAACTTTATAAAATGGCAAAGCAGAAGAATATACATCCTGGCGAGATTCTTTCAGAGGAGTTTCTAATCCTTTTAATGTTACCGCTTATAAACTTGCAAAGGACATAGAAATTTTCCAAACGAGGGTTTCTGAGAGTATCAAAGGTAATCGCAGAATCACTGCTGATACCGCTTTAAGGATGAGTAAATATTTTGGTAATTCTGCAAAATTTTGGCTCGGTTTGCAGGATGATTTTGACATTGAGGAAGAAATGGTTGCAAAGGGGAGAGAACTAAAATCTATAAGGATCTTAAAAGAAAACGCTGCATAAGATAAAAAGCTTTAGGATTTATCTAAAGCCGGTAATAATAGTCACAGCCTCAGATTTTAATAAAGCCATTATATAGAACGCAGGTAAATGCTAAAACTTTTTTTGTTTACATAAACTTTCATTCTTTACTTTGCGTCTCAAATGAATAAAATAATTTACATACATCATCATCATTTTTTTACCAACAGGTAAGCTATGACGTTGAATATGTAATGATCATATTTTCA
>JBBPZF010000863.1:0-9091 GCA_038199105.1 Chitinophagales bacterium
GGAGTTGTGCCGCCACTGCCCTGCCCTTCCTGCACAAGATAATATTTACCGGGAGCGATAGTCCCCGACAAATTGGTTACCTGCCACGAGGAGCCTGCAGAAGAGGCATATTGAACTGACCAGCCGGTTACATCTACCGGGTTTGCAGTTGAATTAAAAATTTCAATAAAATCATTGGTGTAAGTAGCGCCGCTATTACCGCCGCCGCCATACACCTGGCTGATCACAAGATGACTGACCTGCGCATTTGCGGGGCGAAGGCCAAAGGCGAAAATCAATAAGGTTAATAAAAATCCATGCGTAGATAATTTCTTCATAGTATTAATTTTGTAAATGATGGTAAGAAGATGCTTTGAGCAAAAGTTGATCGTGCATCACTACACAGATAGTGATTCGAATTGCGGGGAACTTTTAATATGTTACGAACACAAGATATTTGCAAAACGTGGCCTTGGATAATGAGGATGAGAGTGCAATTTAAGGTTTATGTTTTTTTTTCAAGATTTCTATAATGAAGTTATTGTAAAGTTTAAACAACCCAGGTAAACATAGCATGCCATGTAACACATATTCATTCAGGAACTAAGACGTCCTGCTGTCCAAGTTTGCTATGATGCCTGCTATAAAGGAAAAATATAACAAGGCCAATAATCAGCCAGATAAGAAATCGTAACCAGTTAGTATAACCCAATTCCGTCATCAGGTAAAAGCAACTTGCAAGGCCAAGCACCGGTATAAGCGAAAGCTTTTTTATGAAACAAGCAATGGTTAATACTGTCGCAAGAATGACGAATAAAAAGAAGGGCAGCTTATCGCGAAAGACTTCCCAGCCTGCACCGAAATCGAACAGGCCAAGAAAATTTTTCCAGAAAATAATTACGCCAACAATAAATAAAACAGGAACGATAAATTGTGAACTCACAAAAGGTATTTTAAACTTTGGCGCGCCTTCGCCTGCTTCTCTTGCCGGCAATAACAGTACACCACCACATACAAGCACGAACGCAAATAAAGTTCCGATACTGGTAAGGTCTGTTACTTCTGTAAGATTTAAAAACAACGCAGGAACAGCAACCACAAAACCTGTAACTACTGTAGCAAATGAAGGTGTTTTATATTTAGGGTGAATGCGACTGAAAGCTTTTGGTAAAAGACCATCACGACTCATGCTCATCCATATTCTTGGCTGCCCCATTTGAAAAACCAGTAGTACGCTTGCTGTTGCAATAACAGCGCTAAAGGAAATAATATAGCTGATCTTATTTAGTCCTACTTGTTTAAAAACAAAGGCTAACGGATCGCCTACCTGCAGTTTGGCATAAGAAACCATTCCCGTTAATACCAACGCAATTGCTATATACAATACTGTACAAATTATCAGCGAATAAATCATTCCACGGGGAAGGTCTCTTTGCGGATCCTTACATTCTTCTGCAGTTGTAGAGATAGCATCAAAGCCAATGTAGGCAAAGAACACAGCAGACACACCTTTCATCATTCCACCAAACCCATTAGGGAAAAAAGGGCTCCAGTTAGCCGGCGCAACATAAAAACATCCAATGGCAATTACGGCAATTATGATAATGATTTTAAAGATCACCATAAGATTGGTCGCTCTTCTTGTTTCTTTAATTCCTGTGTAAACAAGCCAGGTAATAAAGAAAACAATGGCAAGCGCAGGTATGTCTGCTATCAACCTGAGGCCGCCAATTTTAGGAGCGTGCAACCATGCATTGTATCCCTGCCGTAAGTTTTCAGAAAGAGCAGCAAGGGAAGTTCCTTTGGCGAGTTCGATCGAAGCAGCATCAAACGCACGGGAAGCAGATAAATAGTCTGTAGTTAAAAAAGCAGGTATATGAATATTTAATCCTTCCAGCAGGTTTACAAAATACTGGCTCCATGAAATAGCCACCGCGATATTTCCTATTGCATATTCCATCAAAAGATCCCAACCAATGATCCAGGCTATCAATTCACCAAAGGCAGCGTAGGCATACGTATAGGCACTACCACTTACGGGTATACGCGATGCAAATTCAGCATAGCACAAGGCAGAGAACCCGCAACATATAGCGGTAAGTACAAACAAAAGAGAAACGCCCGGCCCACCCTGGTAAGATGCATTTCCGATAGTTGAAAATATTCCGGCGCCTACAATAGCCGCTATTCCCATTGCCACAAGATCTTTCGTCCGCAACACTTTATTTAATCCTGATGCAGAGTGTGTAGCGTCCGACAGGCCGGTTTGAGCATCGGCTAAAATAGCCGAGATAGTCTTTTTACGGAAAAGGGGATGAGACATGTTTGGTAAACTTTAGTAAGATGAAAATAAAGAAATAATTGGAATAAGTTGTTTTCGTACGTCTCCTCTTTCTTTATTGAAAGATCAAAATTTATGGATTGGTAATAAGTGTAAAATTCCAGGAAGCGTTTATGATAAAAAGTATTCGTCAGGCCCGCCTATTTTGGTGTATTGCCGCAATTGTTTAGTTTTAGTAGCGGCGATACAAACGTTAGCAGCAATTTGACACATTCTTTATATGGACGATAAATACATAGCAATTTTAGGAGGACTTGTTGGTTCATCTTTCACAATTATTGTGACAAAAATTTTTGAATATTTTCAGACTAGCCAACTACATAAGCTTTCTTTAAAAAAAGAATTCTTTTTACGGAAAATAAATGTTTTTGAAAAAACTGTTTCGTATTTGACTATTGCACATACATCAATAACAAATATGTCAGTGCTACTCAAAACTGCAATGAATGAAAACGTAACGTTTACTAATGAACAGAACAAAGATATTTTTGCCAGACTGCAGAAAAATATTGACCAAGTTTATCAAGTGACACAGGAGATAGCAGGCTCAATTGACCTGTATGTTGACTTAAAACACGACGATAAAGAAGTCGAAGATACTCAGCGTTTTTGGGAGTTGTTGGGAACAATTAACCAATTAGCGCACGATGTAAACTTCGGCTATGATTTATTAAAAACAGCAACTACCGAGGAAGACTACCGTAAGGTGGAAATAGCAATAGAATTAAATGAAAAGGCATTAGCAGAAAAAGTAGAAAGTTTTGTAGACTTTAGTAATTCAATGCGACATAAATATTTAAGCGTGACTTCACTGCTAAGAGAACAACTGAAGTCATATGAATAAACTGCTGCCAACAAATTTTCCTTCCCCCAACTATCCTTTGCAACTTTTACAAGAAGCCACAGTTATCTATTCGCATAAACTTAAATAATAAAAGAGCTGCTGTCCCGAGTTTGTAACTCAGGACATTTACTTTGCTTTTAAAAGCTATAGGAGTAAAGGAGGTTATAAAATTTTTGACCAGGGAGGAATGTATTTTGAAAGTATTGCGCTTCTGTTCGGATAATATCTTCTCGCCAAATATTCAGCTCAATCCATCAACCATCATTTCTTTATCGATCTTTTGCACAAGGCCTTGTAATACTTTGCCAGGTCCAACTTCAGTAAAATGTGTTGCACCATCTATTATCATTTGCTCTACAGATTGCGTCCATCTAACGGGGCCGGTTAGCTGATCAAATAAATTACTTTTTATTTCGAGTGGCTCTGTAACTGCTTTGGCATTCACATTCTGGTAAACCGGGCAAATTGGGTTATTGAAACTTGTTCTTTCAATTGCATCTGATAGTTCTTCCCTGGCCGGTTGCATAAGCGGCGAATTAAAAGCGCCTCCCACAGGCAGTACCAATGCACGTTTAGCGCCTGCAGCTTTTAATAGCACACACGCCTCTTCTATACCCTTAATACTTCCTGAAATAACCAACTGGCCGGGGCAATTGTAATTTGCCGTCACAACTATTTCATGCTCAATATCTGCACATATTTCTTCCACTTTTTCGTCGGGCAAAGCAAGGATAGCGGCCATTGATGATGGGTTGATCTCGCAGGCTTTCTGCATGGCTTTTGCACGTGCTGACACCAGCATTAACGCATCTTCAAAGGCAAGGCATTCATTGGCAACCAACGCAGAAAACTCGCCCAGCGAGTGGCCTGCAACCATATCGGGTACAGTAGTTGCCAATGTTTTAAAAGCAATTACTGAATGAATAAATATGGCAGGCTGTGTAACGCTTGTCTGTTTTAATTCTTCTGCACTGCCGGAAAACATAATATCTGAAATGCTGAAGCCCAGCAGATCATTTGCCTTTTCAAAAAGCGCTTTCGCAGATGCATGATCGTTGTAAAGGCTCTTGCCCATGCCGCTAAATTGTGAGCCTTGCCCTGGAAAAATATATGCACGCTTCATATCAGGTTTTACTATTTTATCTTCTGTTTATAAGGTCTGCTTTTACAAGGCTTATAAATTCGCTTCGTGTAGTTTGCTTTTCAAACTCACCAAAAAAAGCAGAAGTAGTAGTGACTGAATTTTGCTTTTGCACGCCGCGCATCATCATGCATAAATGTGAGGCCTCAATAATAACGGCTACGCCTAAAGGATTTAAGGTTTCCTGGATGGCGCCGAGAATTTGCGTAGTAAGCCGCTCCTGCACCTGTAGCCTTCTTGCATATATATCCACTACACGGGCAAGTTTGCTAAGGCCGGTAATCCAACCGTTGGGTATATAAGCAATATGTGCCTTACCAAAAAATGGCAACATGTGGTGTTCGCACATGCTGTACAATTCTATGTCTTTCACGATGATCATCTCACTTATATCTTCATGAAATTTTGCTGAATTTAAAATCGCTTTTGCATCACCATCATAACCCTGCGTGGCAAATTGCATTGCCTTTGCAAGCCTTTCAGGCGTTTTCAAAAGGCCTTCTCTTTCGGGATCTTCTCCAATTAGCTTAAGGGCTTCTTTATAATTTTTTATTAAACCGTTTGTGACATCGGTATCGTACTCTTCAATTTTTCTATATGCCATTTAATTATATTTTAAAATAAATTTATACTACAGGATATTCTACAAAATTTCTTGGAGTTTCATACAGCCGCACCTGCAATTCGAGATCGCTGTTTATTTTCTCACGCAGCACATTATAGATCACTATAACAATATTTTCAGCGGTTGGGTTAAGTTGCGAAAAATCGGGTACATCAAGATTTAAATTTTTATGGTCAAGCTTTTCTATTACATTTTCATTTATGATATCGCTGAGCATTTTTAAGTCAATCACAAAACCTGTTTCGGCATCAGGCACACCGGTAACTTTTACCTCCATTTCATAATTGTGCCCATGATAAGAAGGATTGTTGCACTTGCCGAAAATGCGATCATTTTTTTGTTCGTCCCATGCAGGATTATTTAAGCGATGAGCAGCATTAAAATGTTCCTTCCTATAAACCGATACTTTCTTATTCATGTTTTCAAAATAAAATACAAAATTAATCACCGAAAAATTCTACATAAATCCGCGGCGTTTCATAAAGCTTTATACAATGCAATTTTACAGGCGGCGGTAAATGCGGGTGCAATTGCTGCCAGATGGCTTTTGCAAGATTCTCTGTAGTGCACATTTTACCTTTCAAAAATTCCACGTCAACGTTTAGATTTTTATGATCGAGCTTATCAAGAACAAATTGCTTTATCAGCAGGCTTAATATTTTTACATCAAAAAGGAACCCTGTTTCTTCCACCACTTCGCCTTTAATAGTGACATATAAATCGTAATTATGCCCATGCCAGTTTTCATTGGCACATTTTCCAAAAACCACCTCGTTCTGTTCCCTGGTCCATTGCTCATTGTAAAGTTTATGCGCCGCATTAAAATGTTCTATCCTTGTTAAATAAACCATTACGATAAAAAATATTTGCGCAAAGGTAGCTTCAGAAACTTAAAATACGGCGGCTAAATGCGAGATTTGCAGAATGGACTTATTAGTAGTTGCGGCGACAAATTTCGAAATAACACCCTTCCTCGCAACCGATATAAATGCAGATATTCTTATCACCGGCGTTGGCATACCCGTTACAATTTTTACGCTGCAAAATAAACTATCGCATAAAAAATATGACCTCGTAATACAGGCGGGTATTGCGGGAACTTTTAATGACAGCTTTAAAAAAAGTGATGTTTTTTTTGTAGAAGAAGACACGTTTGCCGATATAGGCGCCGAGGAAAATGGAAAATTTCAAACACTCTTTGAAATGGGATTGGCAAATGAAAATGAATTTCCATATACAAACGGATGGCTGAAGAATGATCATCCGCTTATTAACCAATCTTATTTAGCGACTGCGAAATCCATCACTGTAAATAAAATAACCGGCGATAAAAACCGGGTTGAAATGCTAAAAGAGAAATTTGAAGCAGGCATTGAAAGCATGGAAGGCGCTGCGTTTCACTATGTTTGTCTTTTGCAAAAAGTAAACTTTTTACAACTAAGAAGTATTTCAAATATTGCAGGTGAACGTGATAAAAGTAAATGGAAATTGAAAGAGGCCATTGAGGTTCTTAATAATGAATTACAAAAACTGGTACAAAAATTAAACGGAGCAAAATGAATTTTACTTTAGGATTTTCACCCTGCCCAAACGACACTTTTATTTTTGATGCATTAGTGAATAATAAAATTGGTACAGAAGGAATAGAATTTACCGTACGGCTTGAAGATGTGCAAACTCTTAATGAACTTGCGCTTGACAGTGCGCTGGACTTCTCAAAAATCAGCTATGGTGTGTTGCCGAAAATTTTAAAAGATTATACAATCCTCAATAGTGGCAGTGCGCTGGGCACCGGTGTTGGACCACTTCTTATCTCAAAGAAACCGCTGTCATTTGAGGAAGTAAATGATTGCACCATTGCTATTCCCGGTGAGAACACTACAGCTCATCTTCTCTTTACCGTTGCTTTTCCCGG
The DNA here is from genome assembly GCA_038199105.1 of Chitinophagales bacterium. Taxonomy (GTDB): domain Bacteria; phylum Bacteroidota; class Bacteroidia; order Chitinophagales; family Chitinophagaceae; genus Ginsengibacter. Next base: position 6,846 of record JBBPZF010000863.1, read on the forward strand.
CGCAAAAAACAAAGTATTTAAAAGGTATGATGAGATAGAAAATTTTGTATTGGCACCCGGTGAAAATAATTTAGGCGTTATCATACATGAAAACCGCTTTACTTATGCAGCAAAAAGGTTGTATAAAATTGTGGACCTGGGAAATTACTGGGAAGAAAAAACCGGCTACCCTATACCGTTAGGTGGCATTGTTGCCAATAAAAAAATAGATAAAAAAGTAATCAACAAGGTAGATGCACTTATAAAACAGAGCATCGAATATGCTTTCAGTAATTATCCTGAGCTACCCCTTTATGTGCAGCAAAATTCGCAGGAGATGGAGATAGAAGTGATGAAGAAACATATTAATCTTTATGTAAATGATTATTCAATAGACCTTGGAGAGGCAGGAAAATCTGCGATTAAAAATTTGATTGATGTTTTTATCCAAACAAATAAATCATCGCAGAGTGAACAGGTGAAAATGGAAGAAAATATGTTTGCAGAAGGATAATAATTTATTCAGAATTCAATGCTTTCTTATAAACTGCAAGACAGCGCTCCCTCGCTTCCTTATGATCTACTATTGGTTTTGGGTAAGTAAACTCCTGGAATTCCGGCACCCATTTTTGAATGTATTTTAAATCCTCATCAAATTTTTTTGTTTGCAATTCAGGATTAAATATTCTGAAATATGGAGCCGCATCGCAGCCACTTCCAGCAACCCATTGCCAGCCACCGTTGTTAGCTGCAAGATCATAGTCTAATAATTTTTGCGCAAAATATGCTTCGCCCCAGCGCCAGTCAATCAATAAATCTTTACAGAGAAAACTTCCTGTAATCATCCGAACACGATTGTGCATGTAGCCTGTTTCGTTTAACTGCCGCATTCCTGCATCCACAATTGGGTACCCCGTTTCGCCTTTACACCATTTCTCAAATTCGCTCTCATTATTGCGCCACTCAATCTTACCATAAGCAGGCTTAAAAGCTTTGTGGTGGCCAACATGCGGAAAATGCCAAAGGATTGACATATAAAACTCCCGCCAGATGAGTTCATTTAAAAAAGTACTATTTAATTTTTTTGCTTTCGAAATTTCTTCTCTTATGCTTACTGTGCCAAATCTTAAATGGATGCCAAGCCGCGATGTTCCATCTTCAAGCGCAGGATAATCACGCGTCTTATTGTAATTTTTTATTGTCTTCTCTGCAGGATCTTTCGGAGGAATATACTGGTCTTTCTCTTTAAAACCCATAGACGCAAGCGATGGTATTGTGAAAGGTGCATGCTCAATAAAATTTTTAAAATATTTTTTACATGGATAAGGTTTCAGATAAAAATCCGTGAGGGTTTCTTTCCATTTCTTACTATAAGGCGTATAAACGGTGTAGGGCTTGCCATCATCTTTCAGCACTTCATCTTTTTCAAAAATAACCTGGTCTTTATATGTTTTGAAAGCAATATCATTTTCTTCCAAAAGTTTTTTTATTTCACTATCTCTTTCTAACGCATAAGGCTCATAATCATGATTGGTAAAGACACCGGTTATTTCATACTCGCTCATCAATTTTTTAAAAGCTTGTGCGGCTGTTCCGTAATGAACATATAAGGCGGATGTAAGCTCTTCGAGTTGCTTTTGCAGATCAACTAAAACATCTCTTATAAATTCTACCCGTTTATCTTTTTTCTCCTCAAGTTTATCAAGAATATTAGTATCAAAAATAAAAATGGGTAGTACAGGCAGTCCATCTTTCAGAGCATGATATAAACCTGCATTATCATGTATGCGAAGATCGCGGCGAAACCAGAAGATGTTTATTTTTTCCATAAGTTATTTACCTGCTTCGTAACAAAACAATTTTAGTCATTAATAGTTTGAAGCATCTTGCTGTAAATTTTTTTTACCGAAGAATTCCCGTACGTTTTTTCCCTGAAATTTTTTACCCATTTTATGTGATATATCGCGTTGGTGAGAAAGAATTCATCGGCATCCGATAAGTCATCTATTGTAAGAACTTTTTCACTGACATGATAGTTATCAAATGTAAATTTTTCGAGCATCCACCTCCTCATAGTACCCGCCACACAGCCTTCTGAGAGCGGCGGTGTGTAAATATTATTTTCTTTAATTATAAAAACATTGGCGATTACTGAGTCACAAATTCTTTCGAAGGAATTCAGCAGCATACAATCATTGAGCTTATTTTTTTTTGCATACAATGCAGCCATTGCATAAGGGAGATAATTATTTGATTTGATATTTGAA
>JBBPZF010000864.1:0-2847 GCA_038199105.1 Chitinophagales bacterium
GAAAAAGCAATGATGCGCATCGAAAATAAAACTTATGGCATTTGCAGAGTTACAGGGAAACTCATTGATAAAGCACGCCTGAGAGCTGTGCCTCATGCCACTTTATCTATTGAGGCAAAAATGGGAATTTCACGATAGGCAATTTTAAATTAACTAATAACAGATGACTCCGTAATAATTATATTATGTCGGAGTCATTTAAGTTATATGGCTAAGCCATCAATGCGGTCGTAAAAAAGGCCGGGGTATAGGCTGGGATTATTACTTTATCACACAATCAGCCTTACACCACCCAAGTCAGAAATGCGGTGAGAAAAATGGTTGCTCGGCGAGCTGATGAACATGAAGTTCTTAGGTATGTTCCATTCACTGCAGAGCTTGTCAATAAGCTCCGGGCCAAAGGTTCCTTTAATTTTTATATATTCAATTTTTATATCAGGATAAGCCCGGTCAAGTGTTTCAAAATCCCTTAAGAAATTTTCTGCTACATGCTCTTCCTTATCCAATACAGTAACTATTTTCAAATTTTTAGTTATTTCATTTTCCTGTACATAGATGATCACTTTATTAAGAATGGAAATATCATCGCCTTTAGTAAAGTAAACAAATACTTGCCTGTTTAGCTTACGCATTTCTCTCGTGAGGTGCAGCCTGCTAAGAAGTGATACCCGCTGAATTTTATCAAAGAAATTATTTGCCACCACTAACAAATATTTGAACACTGCATTCCTTCTTAAGAACAAATAAATAATCAAAATAGCCGGTATAAAATATTGTAAAAAAACCACGAGATAATCAGGATGCAATTTTACATTTCCATAAAGAGCAACGATGATGGCAAAAATTGCAAGGCCCACAACAAATGGCGTTGCATACTCCGGCCTCGGCAATCGCGAGCGCTTTATTTTCAATAAAAAATTTCCGAGACCAAAATAGATCATCACCGAAAGAAACGAAATAGTATAAACGCCGGCAAGAGGTCCAAGTTCACCTTCTGTTATGAATAAAACTGAAAGGCAAAGCAGAAAGAAAAGTATTAATATTCTTGGAGAGCTACCCTTGCTATTTTCTTTCAATAAAAACTGCGGCAATATCCTATCGAGCGTCATCCTTTTTAATAAACCGCCAACACCTACAAAAGACGTGAGCACGGCTCCACTCAATACCAACACTGCATCTACAGATATGGTTACCGCCAGCCAACTGCCGCCCGTTTTACCTCCCATAAAAGACAGCAACGCTTCCTGGTTAGGGCCTACATCGCTAATGGGCATTACCATTACAGCCAACAGAGCAATGGAAGGATTGAGGATGGTAACTGCCACCCACATGTTGCGAAGTGTTTTTGGGAAAACACCTGCATCCTGCTCTTCAACAAAATTTGCAGAACTTTCAAAGCCGGAAATTCCAAGCATAGCAGTGCTGAAGCCAAGAAACAAAACAGTAAATAAACTTCCTTTTAAAGGCGCATGGAAATTAACCGAAGCAATATCGAAACCATTCACAGCTACATAATAAATGGCGCTAAGTATAAGGAGCAACATCACCGAAAGGTGCAGAATAAATATAACAACAGCCACGATAGCAGATTCGCTTATGCCTGATATAGTAAGAATTAAAAAAATGATAAGAAGCACCATTGTAGCAATTATCACCGGTACAAATGAAAAAATGCTGTGCAAATATTTCATGGCTTCGGTAGCAGAAATAACCGCGGTAGCCATATAAGAAAGTATGGTTAAACATGCCGCTACAGAGGCATTGCTCTTGCTCGTTGTATTGAGCAACACATTGTATGCGCCACCATTAAGCGGCAAGGCGCCCACCACTTCGCCATATATTTTTCTGAAAAGAAATAAAACGGCTGCCACTATCAGCAATGCGATAAATGCGTATTGACCTGCATATACTATGGTAAGTGCCGACACATATAAACAGGATGAAGTGATATCGTTTCCGCAAATGGCAGTAGCCGCGAGTTGTTTAAGCTTGTGAGGATGGTGCTTCTGTTGATCGCTCATATTAATGTGGAATCTTCCATGTATTGAAATAAATAATAAATCGGGGAGATTAGCCAGCCTTAATCATTTTCATTTGATACAGTATGTTTAAGACCATGCCCGCAAGATACTGAAATATATGAGGCATTCTTTTTCGCAAAGTTTTTGATTCTACACTTCTTATGCAGCGTACTTTTCAAAAGTGCTTAAGAGAATTATTACATTGCTTTAGCAAGAAGGTTCAGTAGCTCATCAGTCAAAAGCCCCAGGGAATTCTTTATAATATTTAGCGTATTGAATAAATAAATTATCAAAGCTTAAGTTCAATACTTCCTTTAATGCCGAATTTGCAAATACCAGGATTGTTTAAGTAATTCAATCGCCAAACAGCATCTAATCTTACCAGGTGAAAAATATTATCTATACCAACGCCTGCTTCCATATAAGGAATTTTATCCGGCACAGTAAAATGATAATCTATTGAAGTATCGTAGTAGCCATTGGCAATTCTGTTCGCTTGCGTCATATTGCCCAGTACGCCTTTGAAAGTGATTAGGGACCGCCATTTTAATTTTCTTATTCCCGGAATATAATTAAAAGGAAAGCTGCCAAAAGTTTGCTGTACAGAAAGGGATACATATTTATCAGTAGCAAATTCATACCTGTTCATGTTATTAAAAGCATACTTGTTGTAGTAATAAGTATCGTTTCCTTTTTGTACATCAAGTAATACAATTGGTAACACACCTTGCGTAATGCCTGCATCAATTGTGTAGCTCAGTTGGCCTATTCGCCCAAGTGTAAAATCATGATCAATATTAAGATTCCATTTGTCGTAATTGAAATC
>JBBPZF010000865.1:0-2298 GCA_038199105.1 Chitinophagales bacterium
GTCCATCATCAAGCGGCTATAAACGTCCATCACTGCAACATTCATGGGACGTTCTTCAATAATATTCGGCGTGAGGTTGGTTACATTGTGATTGATATATCCGTGAAGCATGCTACTGCTTATTCCTTTGTGCTTTACTGCGTATTTTTCAAATTCTTTTCCTATGTTCATAAATGGAGTTTTGTTTAGTAACAAATATGTGTGCCTGAAGTTTCAAATATTATGCTAACAAAAAAATGAGACAAAAGGGCACAATCTAAAGCGAAAATACTAAGATCAATTTTGTGATTCACTTTCTTTTATGATTGTAACACTGCTGCTACAGCCCAACCTGTCGGCGCCGGCATCGATAAGTTCTTTTGCAAATTGATAAGTTTTGATGCCGCCACTTGCTTTTATTTTTACGGCATCAATGAGGTGTTTTCTATAAGCTGCACTGCATGTACAGATGCACCTTTCTCAGCATAGCCTGTTGAAGTTTTTACATAATCAACGCCGGCAGCCCCGTATATATCGCAGCACTTAATTATTTCTTCTTCGGTAAGAATGCCGCTTTCAATAATGACTTTTAAAACCTTATTCCTGCTTTTGATAATTGGCAAAATTGTGTTGATCTCATTTGCTAAAAATTGCCAGTCATTATTTTTTATCGCCGAAATATTGATGACCATATCAAGTTCATCTGCCCCGTCAATAATCGCCAACACGATCTCTGCCACCTTAGCTTCAATGGCTGAATAACCAAATGGAAAACCAATTACGGTAGCGACTTTCACTTTTGAATCGTTTAAAATTTCCTTTGCTTTTTTTACAAATAATGGCGGTACACATACCGCTGCAAATCCATATTGTTTCGCTTCATTGCAAATTTTTTCAACATCGGCTAACGTTGTTGTGGGTTTTAAAATCGTGTGGTCTATGTATTTAGCTATTGTCATTCAAACAAAATGAAGGTAGGAACTTAACTTATTTCTATCTTCAACCAGAACAAAAAATATTGCTTATGAAAAAATCCATCTTCATTTTATTCCTCGCCAGTACTTTTGCTGTTTTGCTTTCGCCGGTCATAAGTCACGCACAGGCTACGTTTCCGGTAAATGGAATTTCAAACCCAACCGAAAATGCTTATGCGTTTACCAATGCCACCATTGTAAAAGATGCATCGGCCACGCTTATAAATGCAACTCTTCTTATACGTAATAAGAAAATAGTTTCGGTTGGAAATAATATCACTATCCCAAAAGGATATGTAATAATAGATTGCGCAGGAAAATATATTTACCCATCATTTATTGATTTGTTCAGTAACTACGGAATAGCCGCAGCGCAAAAAAGCCCTGCAAGATTTAATCCATTTGCAGGCTATCAATTTACATCAGATACGAAAGGCGCATTTGGCTGGAATCAGGCTTTTAAGCCCGAAGTAAATGCCTCCGAGTTATTTGATGCAAATGATAAAGATGCACGATCGTTGCGTGATGCAGGTTTTGGAGCGGTACTCACTCACCAACAAGATGGGATAGCAAGGGGAACAGGAGCTTTCGTAACGCTTGCAAACCAGCCCGATAATTTTGTAATGCTGAAAGAGAAAGCCTCGGCGCAATATTCATTTGATAGAGGCACCTCTGCACAATCTTATCCTTCTTCGCTTATGGGTGTGATTGCTTTACTAAGGCAAACTTATTATGATGCTGCATGGTATAAAAATAAGCCTGCGGAAGAAGGTAAAAATATAAGCCTTGAAGCATGGAACCAGGAGCAAAACCTTCCTCAAATATTTGATGCCAATGATAAATGGAATTGTCTCCGTGCCAACAGGATTGGGAATGAATTTGGCGTAAAATATATTTTAAAAGCCGGTGGTAATGAATACCAACGCATAAAAGAAATGGCTGCAACCAAAGCGACATTTATTTTACCCCTTGATTTTCCAGAGCCAATGGATGTGGAAGACCCTAACGACGCCCGGTATGTATCTCTCGGGGATATGGAGAACTGGGAACTGGCGCCTACAAACCCGGCTGCTTTTGAAAAAGCTAATATTACTTTTTGCTTTACAGCAGATGGATTGAAAGACGCAAAGGCTCTTTTGCCAAATATCCGTAAAGCAATAGACGCCGGCCTTTCAGAGAGCGAGGCGTTGAATGCTTTAACAAAGAATCCGGCAATAGCTATAAATGAGTATGATGAAACCGGCAGTATAGAAAATGGAAAGCTTGCAAATTTTATTATTACTAACGGTCCCGTATTCGAAGAAAAAACAGCCATACTTCAAAACTGGATACAGGGAGAAAAATA
>JBBPZF010000866.1:0-3856 GCA_038199105.1 Chitinophagales bacterium
TGGAGAACGATTTTGTCTGGCTTTACAAAATTTAAAATGGCCATTTTTTATTTTGTTTTTGGTTTACCCCAAACCCCTAAAGGGGCTTAAAGCGTGTTATAAAATTGGTGTTCAAAAAAAACCTCCACAGTTCCCCTTTAGGGGCGGAGGGGTTTTATTTACTGTACAACTCCACGATAAGTTGTTCCTTAATATTTTCCGGAACACTTTCTCTTTCGGGATATGCAATGAACGTTCCCTGCATATTTGCTTCACTCCATTCAATCCAATTAAATTTTGGATTCTTTGGCCGAAGATTTCCTGTAATATTAGTATTGCCAGAAGTTTTTTCTTTCAAACTAATTACATCGCCCGGTTTCAAAGAGTAAGATGGAATATTTAACACGCTATCATTAACGGTAATATGCTTATGAGAAACAAGTTGCCTCGCAGCCTGCCTGCTGGGAGCAATTCCCATACGGAAAACTGTATTGTCAAGGCGTGCTTCAAGAAGCTTAATCAGGTTTTCACCTGTTACGCCTTTACGGCGAGATGCTTCATTAAATGTGTTGCGGAATTGTTTTTCCAATACACCATAAGTGTATTTGGCTTTTTGCTTTTCGCGAAGCTGAAGTGCATATTCACCAAGGCTTTTGCGCTTGCGTGCTGCACCATGCATTCCGGGGGGATTGCTGTTTTTAGTTAGCCACTTGCCGTTGCCGGTAATTGGTTCACCAAAAATCCTGGAAATCTTTGTTTTTGGTCCTGTGTAACGAGCCATAATTGTTATTGATTTTTTAGTGTCGGTATATCATCGTTAAAAATCAAAAATTAATGATACACCCGGTTATTAATAAATATGTGCGATGTGGGATGTTTGATGTACGATGTTGAACGCAACATCGTACTTCTCACGTCGTACATCGAACATGATTAAACTCTTCTCTTTTTTGGAGGGCGGCAACCATTGTGAGGTAAAGGAGTAACGTCTTTTATCATTACTATTTCAATACCTGATTGCGATAAGGAGCGGATAGCACCTTCACGCCCTGAGCCCGGGCCTTTTACAAAAACATCAACACGCTTCAAGCCTGCATCCAATGCTACTTTCGCTGCATCAGCCGCGGCCATTTGAGCTGCATAAGGTGTGTTCTTTTTAGAACCCCTAAAACCCATCTTACCTGCAGAAGACCAGGAAATTACCTGCCCTTGCTTGTTGGTTAAACTGATAATAATGTTGTTGAAACTTGCAACGATGTGTGCGTCTCCGTAATGCTCAACTTTTACTACTCTTTTTTTAGAAGATGCTTTTGCACCTCCTGCTTTTTGGTTGGAAGCTTTTGCCATAATTTAAACTAATAGGTAATCTTTAAAAATTTATCCACCTTCGGTGAACTGAATCAACCCTCCTTCCGGCTTACTGGAGATCTGGTGCTGATTCAAAAAAATATAAGCCTTTATTAATAATATATTGTCCTTACGGATACCGTCCTTGTCCCCCTTCAGGGGTTAGGGGTTTACTTCTTAGGTGCTTTCTTTTTACCAGCAACTGTCTTACGCTTTCCTTTACGTGTACGGCTGTTAGTACGGGTACGTTGTCCACGAAGTGGCAAGCCCTTACGATGCCTTAAACCACGATAACAAGCAATATCAAGTAATCGCTTAATGTTTGTTTGTGTTTCGCTACGAAGTGCTCCTTCTGTTTTGAACTCACCGCTTATCACATTTCTTATAGCAGTCTGTTCTTCATCATTCCATTCATTTACTTTCTTGTCATAATTTACATTAGACTTATCAAGAATGTAACGGGCAGTGGAAGGGCCTATACCATATATATAAGTAAGTCCGATAACACCTCTTTTGTTTTTTGGTAAATCAATACCGGCAATACGAGCCATCTGTGTTCTTAATTTTTAATTATCAATTTTTAATTATTCCTCATTCCCCTTTAGGGGTTAGGGGTTATCCTTGCCTTTGCTTAAAGCGTGGATTTTTTTTGTTAATAACATACAATCTTCCTTTACGCCGTACTATTTTACAGTCAACGCTTCTTTTTTTAATGGATGCCCTTACTTTCATAACTTCTGTTTTATTAAGCTTTTGTTAAGCTTCTTATTTATATCTAAAAATGATGCGCCCTCTTGAAAGATCATAGGGACTCATTTCAACTCCAACCTTGTCTCCCGGCAAAATTCTTATATAGTGCATACGCATTTTGCCGGAAATTGTCGCCAAAATTTCGTGCCCGTTTTCAAGTTTGACCCTGAACATCGCGTTGGATAAGGCTTCCAGGATTGTACCGTCTTGTTTAATTAATGCTTGTTTGGCCATACTATTTTTGGGAGCGCGAAGATAAGATATAATAATTTAATTTTACAAAAAAAGCGCTATCTATTACTTAATCACACAAAAACCATTATGAAATTTAAATCAGTCGCCGTTTTCTCTTTATTCGCTCTCATTTTTTCATGTAAGAAAAATGACAATACTACCAATCCGCCACAAAATGATACTTACCTGACTACTTCTTCGGGAAGCAGCTGGAATTATCATGTAATTGATAATTCGGGTGCGGTGCCCCAGAGTGACTATACACTTACGGCAAGTTCTGCGGATACAACCATCAGTGGAAAAAGCTATCACATCTTTACCAACTCTGCGGGTGGCAATCAATATATGACTATTAGCGGGCACGACTACTATCAATTTGATTCATTGCCAACGGGCGTGGGAAATTCGGTAATTGACAGGCTTTACCTAAAAGATAACTTAGCTGTTGGCGGCAACTGGAGTCAAAATGTAAATGTTGTTGTACCCGGGTCAATAATTCCCATACCTTTCACCGTTTCCAATTCTATAGCTGAAAGCGGAATATCAAGAACCGTAAATGGTGTTGTGTATAATGATGTGATTCATGTTTCCACACAGCTAAGCTCTGCTTTTATTCCTCCTGCATCGCTTACCACAAATATTGATACCTGGTATGCAAAAAAGTATGGAATGATTGAAAATACAAGCGTCATTCATTTGGATTTCTTCGGGATAGTGCAGGATGTAAATACTGCAACCACGCTAACGGGTGCCACGTTGAAATAATCATATTATATCATCTGTCAGATGAACCTTCGTCATTGAATGGTAATGGTTTTGCAACTCGTGTACAGAAATAGGATGAAGCATAATTCTCTTTTCATTTCTATACCATATTTCAAAGTTGGTAAAATTATCCTGCGTCGGACATTGGATACGAAATGCTCCTTTTAAATACTTTACTGAGCCATCGTCATTTACCTCTTTGTGAAATTTTAATTTCATTAACTGATTTTCATCAAGAGGTATAGGATAAAGATCATCGGTCTTGAAATAAAAATCCTGTACACCATTGTATATGTTAACTTCTTTTTCGTCGTTATTAAAGCCGCTTACTTCTCCCTGCCATGCCTGTCCATCAGATTCTGCAAGTACATAGTCACCTATTTTCAGATCGCTGAATTTTATCATGTTTTATATTTTATGCTAAAAGTTAAGAGGATTAAAACTAAGAGAAAATTGAGAGAAGACAAAAAAGATTTGGAGAAGAGGTCTGTGTGCCATTATTTCTAGATATGAGCTTTTAATAGCTATTATAATTTGTAAAAAAATTATAATATCGAAAACTTCTTGCAGAATTCCCAGGCCTTTCGTGAAGAATAGACCTTGCAGCGCTTTTAATTTATTTCCGTAATATTACCAAATGCGGTACTAATCTTTTAATAATTATATTTGTTTCTGAATAAAAATATCATGGAAGCAATTATTATACATCCTAAAAACAAGGAACAGGCAAGCCTTTTTGAGCAATTAGCCAAGACATTGAAAGTGCCTTTTGAAAAATCAA
>JBBPZF010000867.1:0-3605 GCA_038199105.1 Chitinophagales bacterium
GCGATGATGGATGTAATTCATCATTTTTTGGTAAAGGCAGATGAGGTGTCACCGTGTAAAGTTGATATTGCAAGCGTGTTAAAGAAATCTGTCTCACTTTTTGACGGCGGTTTTACCTTCGGTGGCCTTACCGGCAGCGGCGATGGTTTTGTGGTAAGAGATGCGCATGGTATCAGGCCATGCTATTATTATGCAAATGACGAGGTGATCGTTGCCGCCAGTGAACGGGCGGCTATTCGTACAGCGTTCAATGTAGGCGAAAATGAAGTGATGGAACTTATGCCGGGCAATGCGCTGATAGCAGAGGCAGAAGGCAATTATTCGATACAACAAATACTTGAACCCAAAGAAAGAAAGGCTTGCAGCTTCGAACGCATATACTTTTCAAGAGGAAGTGATGAAAAAATTTATCGTGAGAGAATTGCGCTGGGTTATCATTTGAGTGAAAGGGTGCTGCGGGCTGTGGACCACGATCTTAAGAACACTATTTTTTCTTACATCCCTAACACTGCCGAAACCGCTTTTTATGGTATGATCAAAGGAGCGGAAGATTATTTGAATAAAATAAAAATTGAGCGGATACTATCGTGGGGAAAAGATTTTGATGAAGCAAAGCTAACGGCAATGATTAATCGCAAAATAAGGATGGAAAAAATTGCGATAAAGGATGTAAAGCTCAGAACATTTATCACTGCAGATACAAGCAGGAACGAAATGGTGCAACATGTGTACGATATTACGTATGGCACTGTGAATAAAAACGAAGATACCCTTGTAGTAATTGATGATTCCATCGTAAGGGGTACCACCTTACGGGAGAGTATTATTCGAATGCTTTCGAGGTTAAATCCAAAAAGAATTATCGTTGTGTCTTCCGCACCGCAAATACGTTACCCTGATTGCTATGGCATTGATATGAGCAAAATGGGAGAATTCGTCGCATTTAAAGCAGCTATGGCGCTTGTTAAAGAACGTGGCATGGAATGTCTGCTAAACGAACTTATGGACAAATGCAACGATTTAAAACGAAATAATAAATTGCACACTGAAAATATTGTAAGGGAAGTATATAAACCATTTGCGCTTGATGACATCTCAAAAAAGATTGCGCAACTTATTACACCTGACGATGTTGATGTGCCTGTAGATGTAATATATCAAACCATTGAGGACCTCCACGATAGTTGCCCGACAAATACGGGTGATTGGTATTTTACCGGTAACTACCCTACCCTTGGTGGAAACCGTGTGGTTAATCAAGCCTTCATGAACTACATGGAAGGGAAAAATGTAAGAGGATATTAAAATATTCCTTACGGGTTTTAGTTTATATTGGTAACAACCACCATTTCAAAACTTACATAAATTGAAAACACTTTTAATAGTGCGGCACGCAAAAAGCAGTTGGGGAGACCCAAGCCTTTCTGATTTCGACAGGCCTTTAAATGACCGTGGTAAGGAAGATGCACCGAAAATGGCAAAGAGGCTTTTAGATAAAAAAATAAAGATAGATTGCTTCGTGACAAGTCCGGCAAAACGTGCGCAAAAAACGGCAAAGCTTTTTATGAAAGAGTTTGACGCAAAAAAAGGGCAATTAATTCTTGCTCCCATTCTCTACGAAGCTTCAATCACGGATTTTTATAAAGCAGTTGAAGCTTTTGATGATGACTGGGAAAGTGTTGCTATGTTTTCACACAACCCGGGCATCACAGATTTTGCAAATAGCCTCACCGGAGATTCTATTGATAATATGCCCACCTGTGGCGTATCCGCTGTGTCTATAGATACAAAAAAATGGAAGCATTTTAAAGAAAGCAATAAAAATTTACTTTTTGTTGATTTTCCTAAAAATGTTTAGGAGATCAGCCTGCAAAAATCCGCGCTGCGCCTTTGCTCTATTGTCACTAAAAATTATTGAGTTGCAAATTTGCCTGATTTAAATGACAGAACAAATTCATCAAGTAGTTTTTTAAATCCTTCCATTTCGCTTTGTGGCTTAATAAATGGGAAAAGGGAGGCATCATTAATTGCTTTTGAGAGCACAAAATTTTGCTGTTCGATTGAAAAGAAAAATCTTTTTTCCATAAGATATTGTGCAAGATATTCTTGCTCCGCCTGGCCCGGCGTGGGAATCAATATCGCTGTTTTTTCAATTTTGACCAGGTCCATAATAGAAGTATATCCACTTCTGCAAATAATAATTTCAGAACGCTGAAACGCATGGCTGAGCTCAGTCGCAGAAAGATGATTGACAATTTCTGCAAAAGAATTAGGCGGGTTGATATTTTCAGCTTGCGCAGGTAAACCTCTTACTATCAAAATTTTTCGTTTATCATTTTTGAGTTGAATGAAAATTATATTTTCAAAAATTGTACGTTGTGGCTCCGGCCCTGAAATTGAAATTAATACGTCGTACACTTTATTTACTTCCGGCAATTTTTCAAACCTTGACAAGGCTCCCAGGTAAACCATGTTTGCGGGTAATTTTTGTGGATGAGAAAGTTTACCGGCGAGCCCGTTCTTCTGGAAATCAGGTACCCAGCACTGGTCATATTTTTTAATAAAATAATAATGAATTTTTTGGGCAGTTTTATCAAGGAAATAATTTCCCGTTTTAATGGCAAGCTGGTGCGTTATATATATCGAGAAAACAGCCGAACTATTTAATCCCAGTCGGTTGTCTGAAATAATGATATCAGGCTTATAATCTTTTATAGTTTTTTTCAACCAGTAATGCTCTTTAAAAACTATACAAATTAATTTGGGTATTTGAAAGAATAACTGTAAAAACAGCCACTTCCTTTTACGGCTATAATGAATATTATATCCTTTTAGAGCCAAAATTTTTATAGATGGGAATTCTTTTTTTAAAAGCGATAAAACGGCTCCATCGGCAGCTAAAATCACCTCACAATCAAGCCTGATTAACTCATTTATTATTGGAATGCAACGGGTTGCGTGGCCTAAGCCCCAATCCAACGGCGCAACAAGTATCTTTATCTTTTTCCGATCATTGTTATTTTTTTTTTTCTTTTATCAAAATATGCAATAATAGTTTATGAAAATAGTTTAATTTAGGAATCTATTTTATGAAACACGTAAACAAAATCCTTCTCATCATCTTGATTATTGTATCTGTTTTTACGATTAGCTGTAATGCATCAAAAAAAAGTAATTGCGGGTGTCCCAATAAAAAAGGCATGGTGGGATATTAGCAAAACCATTATCCATTTGTATGAACAAATTTAACCGCGATCTTTTGGTGTTGTTCAAAGAAGAATTAATGAACCCCAAAGCAATTGAGCACGAAGTAGAATTACTTCACGAACTTCTTTATGCTGTTGAAAAGATTGATAATTTAATTATAGCCCATGAGGTTATCAATCTCAACAAATACAAGATTTTTTCTGATGAAAAAGTAATCAGGGAGACAATCAGTCAACAGGACCTGAAACCATTTGTTTTTCTAAATAATAAGAATTGATGGTTTGTAACTTTACATTATAGTCCACGTTTCTCTTCCTTTTAATAATTTATTTAAGTCGCCATTGCCTCTTGAAGTAATGGCCTCTTCTATTTGCATAGCCATTACATCTTCATAGCAA
>JBBPZF010000868.1:0-6426 GCA_038199105.1 Chitinophagales bacterium
GATGGAGAAAGTTATTTAAAAAAGTATCTGCTTCCCAGCAGGATTTTTTTAAAGTTAGTAAAGAGAAGGTGCTGCTTTTTCCAATAATACTTTCACTGAAGTAGTACAACTATGCCGTTTTATAATCTCAGAAGAAATATATAAACCAAGCCCGAGACCAGGATAAGCGTTTTCTTTTACCCCTGTCACGCGAAAAAAGCGCTCGAAAACTTTCGCGTGTCACAAGCTCCTTATACAAAATATTTTTTTCAGAATATAGCTTAGAAGAGCGGTGCAAACTAAGGTGCGCGATTATAAGTTCTCCTTATTATAAGCTTGTGTTACTTCATCAAGGCGATTAATAAATTTTTGAATGTCCGGATCGTATCCATAACCTTCCGGTGCGAGGCGCTTTTCATTTGCATCAAGAAAAAAATAATAAGGTTGCGTATTTGCGTTGTATTTTGACACCTGCAAGTCTGCATTTCTATCACCTAATGTTTCAATATTTTGGCTTAGTGCTTTAGAGTAATATTGCTCATTTTTTTGCAAATCAACATTGTGTACATCTACATATAATGACACAATCACAAAGTTCTCTTTTAGCCTCTTCATCACCGCCGGATCACTCCATACCTGGCCTTCCATCTTACGACAATTTACACAATTAATCCCCGTAAAATCAAGCATCAAAGGTTTGTGTAATTTTCTCGCAACTGCGAGTGCTTCGTCATAATCAAAGTAAGTAACCATGCCATATTTAGTAACCACATCGGGCTCGTAAATGTGCATTTGATCATAATATTTTATGGGATGCGGTAATCCAACAGAGGCATGCGAGGTATCATCATTTTTATAATTAACGGATGGTGCGGCTATCGTAAAGTCTTGTGTACCCATTGGCGGTACAAATGCACTGATACCTTTGAGTGGCGCGCCCCAAAGCCCCGGCACCATGTACACAGCTAATGAAAAAGACGCGATTGCAAAAAATAATCTTGGAACGCTTATGTAAGGAATATCAAAGTCATTCTTCGGTAATTCATCATCGTGATGAAATTTGATTTTGCCAAGAAGATAAATTCCCAGCAGGAAAAAAATCACGATCCATAAAGTGATAAAAATTTCGCGGTCAAGCAAGCGCCAGCCTTTTGCAAGATCTGCGTTGGATAAAAATTTTAATGCTAACGCCAACTCCAAGAAACCTAAAGTTACTTTCACTGCATTCAGCCACCCGCCTGCCTTTCCGAGCACATTTAATTTTCCGGGAAAAAATGCAAAGAGGGCAAATGGTAATGCAAGTGCCAGCGAAAAACCAAACATACCAATGAGCGGCCCGAAATAACTGCCACGCGCCGCAAGCACTAATAAATTACCTATTATAGGGCCTGTACATGAAAATGAAACTACTACCAGCGTAAGAGCCATAAAAAATATTCCCAGGAAACTTCCTGTACTGGCTTTGCTGTCTGCCTTGGTAGACCACGAACTTGGTAGTTCAATATTAAAGGCACCCAAAAAAGAAATGCCGAACACAAGAAACAGCACAAAAAATATAAGATTGGCAATCCAGTTTGTAGCAAGATTATTTAAGGCTGCGGGACCAAATATCAGCGTAATAAAAAATCCTAATAAAGTAAATATTACAATGATAGAAGCGGAATAATAAACAGCATTGCGGATACCTTCTGCCTTGGTTTTGCTTCGTTTGGTAAAGAAGCTAACTGTAACCGGTATCATAGAATAGACGCAAGGCGTAAGCAATGCTAATAAACCTCCGGCAAATGCTGTGGCAAAAATCCACCAAAGAGATCGTGTAGCAACGCTGCCTCCGCTTGCTGAAACAACCGCTGCAACCTTTACTTCGGGCTGAATAAAAAATTTAAAAGCTTCTTCTGCCGGCAGGTAATTTTCGCCATTTTTATACATGTAAGTTATTGTGCCCTTTAGCAGGAAACTATCGCTCACACTGGCTTTTACTTTTTGCATCCATTCTACAGAATCAGAAAAAAAACGGACACGTGCCTGTACAAGGCTGTCGTATTCATTATGCTCTGTTCCCTTCGCGATAAGAGAATCTAACTGCAAATGCTTATCAGAAGAATCAAAATTGATATTGGAATAAAGAGGATCATCAGGCGATTTTTGAAGAGAAAATAATTCTATGCCTTTCGGAATTTGTACTTTAAATTTTAATAACACTTCCTTGTCATTTATTCTCTCTTTGCTAAAATTAAAATGAACCGATGAATCCTGGGCAACTAAATTATTGGCAAGCAATAGCACCAATGCGCAAATCCAAATTCTTGCATAACTGATCATCAAACTTCTTATTTATTAAGTGCTATGGAAAACTTTTTTGACGTAGGCGGAAGGCATTGCTTATCATTACACACCATATATTCTACTACAATATTAGCAGAAGTTTTCACGGGGGATTTCAATTTAATTACCTGTATAAAATCTACCGAATTAGAAAATTGCTTTACATCTACGCCAAATAATTCTTCATGACGTTGCTCGAGTTTTCCTTTTTCCTTAGTTGCTCCTGCAAGGTCAAACAATGGGTTCTTTGTAAATACAATTGTGGTAGCAACCGGGCCGCCGTCAGGTGTCGTTTGAGAATAAATATGCCAGCCCCTTTGGATATTTGCTTTTAGATGAACTTCCCATGTATTGCCGGCAAGTTTCTTTGACGTCACCGCCCAATCAACAGGATTTAGAACTTGTGCTTCAGCAAGTCCTGATAAAAAAATACAAATGACTGCTATAAAAATTTTCTTCATCTTATAAAATTTAGTGTACGCATATAAGTTGCGCAAGTTATTAAACTAATTACGGTAAAACGGACACCAAAGTATGCAGACAAGAAATTAATTAACAAGTTTAACAGAAAAACCTTTAGCCGGAAAGATTGATAGCAGGATATGAAAGGCCATGCAACTTTTACAAAATCAAAACGATAGTACCGCCAATAATCATAATAGCACCGATAGCAGTCTTAAGTGTAAGCGTTTCCCCAAGAAACACCACCGCTAAAATAATAGCTATGGCCACACTTAATTTGTCAACGGGCGCTACCTGCGAAACCTTTCCTAATTGTAGTGCTTTGAAATAAAATACCCATGAAAGACCTGTAGCAATACCAGACAATATGAGGAAGATAAAATTCTGTTTTGTAAGTGTATTGAATGTATTTGCACCGCCGCGAAAGAATGCGATTCCCCAGGCAATAATTAAAATAACGACAGTGCGTATGGCAGTTGCCAGGTCTGTGTCTACACCTTTAATCCCCACTTTTGCAAAAATCGCTGTAAGCGCGGCAAAGAAGGCTGAAAGCAAAGCATATATCCACCACATAAGTTTTGTTTTTATTTTGAATGATAAAAAGATGTATAATAATTACGCTATTCTATAGAGCCAAACAATGCAATAACATTTCCTGATACGATCGTTGCGAAAAGGTTTTCTGTTGAATCTGTATTCTACAAGCTGCATTTTTCTAATTTCCGTATTTGTGTATCAAACTTTTCAAACTTCTTTTTAATTTCTTCGTACTTATCCACTACCGCAATTTTTTTGATATAGCCGTAGTTTATATTTGCAAATAAAATAGATAAATGAATTTCAACAACAAGGTATTAATTTATACATGCTTACTGCCCGTTATTTTTTTTAATGTGGCATCGGCACAGGATAAAGATCCGGGAGATACCAGTGCGAAATATAAAGTAATAAGCGCAGGGCCTCAATATAAAAAATCCGGTTGGCACAAATTTTTTTGGGGTAAAAATTACCGGAGAGAATGGACTACGCCCGTTAAGCTCCCGGTCTTCCTCTTAGAAAACGAAAAAGGCGGCCTCATTCCTGATAAGGAAGGTGGAGGCCACCAGACCACCTCCCTTCATCTTAAAACTAAAGAAGGCAAAGACTACAGCCTTCGCTCTGTTGATAAAAGATTGGGCAAAGTGTTACCTAAAGAATTTTTAGGAACATTTATAGAGCGTCTTGTAAATGATGAAGTCTCCATGTCGCATCCTTATGCTGCAGCCACGGTGCCCGGGATGGCCGATGCAGCCGGCATATACCATACAAGCCCCATCTATGTTTACCTGCCGCAGCAAAATGCGCTCGATACTTTTAATAATAAATATGCAAATAAAGTCTATCTCTTTGAACAAAGGTTAAAAGGAGATTGGTCTAATGATAGCAACCTTGGCAACTTTGATGATTTTATTGATACTGAGGAAATGATGAAAAAGCTTTTTAGCGAAACTGAGAATCGTGTTGACCAAAAGGCTTTTTTAAGGGCGAGATTATTTGATATGTTTATCGGTGATTGGGACAGGCATGAAGATCAGTGGGCATGGGGTTTGAAAAAAGAAGGAGACAAAACGCTCTTTGTGCCTATACCGCAGGATAGGGACCAGGTGTATTTTAAGCACAACGGCTTACTATTAGGTGTAGCTGTAGCAGCCTCGGGATTTAGTTATTTCCAGAGTTTTAAAAATAAAATGGGGGATGTAAATACCTTCGGTTTCGAAGAACGTGGTATTGACAGGCTCTTCATAAATGAACTTAACTATACAGACTGGAAAGCTATAGGAGAAGACTTAAAAGCCTCATTAACCGACGACGTAATTGAGCAAGCGGTAAAAAAATTACCACCTGAAATTTATGCCATTGATGGCAAGCAAATAACATCTGCCTTGAAAGACAGGCGGGAACAAATACCAGCTTACACTAAAAGATACTATGATTTTTTAGCCAAAGAAGTAGAAATAACCGGCACAAAAGGCACAGAGTATTTTGATATAACGCCAATAAACGAAGATGAAGTTTCAGTAAAACTTTTTAATAAAACAAAAAAAGGCGATAAAGAAACTGAGCCATTTTATTCAAGAACATTTTCGGAAAAAGAAACAAAGGAAATAAGGCTGTATGGCTTAGATGGAAAAGATATTTATACAATAGAAGGCAATGTAAATAATCCGATAAAGATCAGGATAATCGCGGGTGAAGATGCGGACTCTATAATCAATAACACAGGCGGTAAAAAGATTTATGTGTATGACGATAAGGATAATAAAGACTATATCAACGGCCAGAATATAAAGCCCCGCTTTTCTAACGATACCGATGTACACGCTTATGTTTTCAGAAGTTTTAAGTATGATAAACGTGGGATAAAGCCCACATTTTTTTATAGCGATGAAGACCGTTTTTATATAGGGCTTGGGTATGGATGGGAACACCATAAATGGCGCAAGTTTCCGTATGCTTTTAAGCAGGATATCAGCGTACACTATTCGCTTTCGCAAAATGCATTCAGCCTTACTTATAAAGGGCTTTTTCCAAATGCAATTGGAAAATTCGGTCTTTCACTCCTCGGAAATTTAGATGCAATAAGATGGACAAATTTTTATGGCCTCGGCAATGAAACGCTACTAACTACGCACGATAAAGATTACAACAGGATGCAGACACGCGAAGCCTTAGGTAGCATTGGCCTCAACCGGCAATTTGGAAACAGCTTTGTTGCGCTGAATGCATTTTATAATTCAGTAAAAATAATCAATGATGCGGGCAGGTATGTTGCGAAACAAATTGCTCCCGGCAGTTCCAAAGTTTTTGATGCAAAGAACTTTGCGGGCGCAGCATTCACTTACTATTTTCAATCACTAAATGATAAGGCGGTGCCCACAAAAGGGATAACATTAGCGGGCATTGCTTCCTTCACTCAGAACGTAAATGAAACGGATCGATCCTTCTGGACTTACGGCGGAAAAGTTCAATTATATATTCCGCTTATTTCTAAATTTTCTTTAGCCGTATCATCAGGCGCTTCTACCGTTAGCGGCGATCCTGAGTTCTACCAGTACCCGGAAATCGGCGGTGGCATGGATCTGCGGGGATTTCAAAGACAAAGATTTTATGGCAAAACAGCCTTTTGGAATAGCAACGAATTACGTTTCATAAGTAAACTGCATACATACCTTCTAAATGGAAAAGCAGGGCTTCTGGCCTTTGTAGATGATGGCAGGGTATGGATGCCGCAGGAAAAATCAGATACATGGCATGTAGGCTATGGGGGTGGAATATTGGTAGCGCCGTTTAATAAAATCTTGTTTGATGTAACTTATGGAATTTCTAATGAAGATAAAGTATTGCAACTACGCCTGAACGTTAGTTTGTAGCCTCACCCCAACCCCTCTCCCCAGGGGGAGAGGGACAATATTTATTAGAGCGTCATTACAGTACATCGCTACCAATTTTTAATTTTTGATTTTTAATTGTTCTCCTATGCAATCAGCCCGATGCTCCTTGAATGCTCTATTGCTTCGGCGCTGTGCTGAAAGTAACAGCAATGCACACCCGCAGTTGTCATTTTGTCTATTACCTTTTGCACCGTTTCAAAATTTCTCTTATGTATCCTTCTTATATACA